>JBIPMB010000160.1:0-5001 GCA_044369355.1 Gammaproteobacteria bacterium
CGCCGTCAGTACTCTGCGTAAAGAAAATCATTTGAAAAATGATCATCTGAAGATAGGTCAAGTGTTGACGATACCGAGTGTGGGTTAAGCGTATTATTTCTCTCTTTTACAATCAAATTGCAAAGCATCGCCCTTAACTGAAACGTTTACTGTATCGCCAGGTAAGTAATCGCCTTTTAATAAATGCTGCGCCAAAGGATCTTCCAAATATTGCTGCACCGTACGTTTCAATGGGCGCGCGCCATACAAGGCATCGTAACCGCGCTCTGCCAAATAGTCCAGAACTTTTTTATCGCATTCTAAAATAATATCGTTGTGTTTTAAACGTTGTGCCAGACGTTTTATTTGCAAGCCTGCGATATGCTCAATTTGCGCCTCACTCAAAGGATGGAATACGACGATTTCATCTAAACGATTAATGAATTCCGGACGGAAATGTTCTGAAACCACTTCCATTACTTTGGTCTTCATGGTGGCGTAATCCGTTTCGCCTTTTTGTACACATTCTTGTATTAACATAGATCCTAAATTAGACGTCATGACGATAACTGTATTTTTGAAATCAACGGTACGTCCTTGGCCATCCGTTAAACGACCATCGTCTAATACTTGTAATAAGATATTAAACACATCGTGATGCGCTTTTTCAATTTCATCCAACAGAATCAACGAATACGGTTTACGGCGTACTGCTTCGGTCAAGTAACCGCCTTCTTCATAGCCTACATAACCCGGAGGTGCGCCTATTAAACGCGCTACCGAATGTTTTTCCATAAATTCAGACATGTCTATGCGGATCATGGCGTCTTCGGTATCAAATAAGAATTGCGCTAAAGCCTTACACAATTCAGTCTTACCCACACCCGTAGGTCCTAAAAATAAGAAGGAACCTATGGGACGATTCGGATCGGACAATCCCGCACGCGAACGACGAATGGCATTGGACACCACAGAAACGGCTTCATCCTGCCCCACTAAACGTTTATGCAAAGCATCTTCCATTTTCAATAACTTTTCTTTTTCACCCGTTAACATGCGACTAACGGGAATATGTGTCCATTTAGACACAATTTCAGCGATTTCTTCTTCGGTGACCGCGGTACGTACCAAACGTGTAGGCTGTCCTTCTAATTGACTTGCTGCTTGCAACTGTTTTTCCAATTCTGGAATGCGGCCATATTGCAACTCAGACATCTTGGCCAGATCATTAGCACGACGCGCGCTTTCCATTTCCATGCGTGCACTCTCTAGTTTTTCCTTTATCCCTTTAGTTCCTTGAATGGCGGCTTTCTCTGCTTTCCACACTTCAGAAAAGTCTGCAAATTCGCGCTCTAGTTTTTTGATTTCAACCTCTAAATCCTGCAAGCGTTTTTTAGAAGCTTCATCTTTTTCTTTTTTCAAGGCTTCGCGTTCAATTTTCAGTTGAATTAAACGCCGTTCTATTTTATCCATTGCCTCGGGCATGGAGTCTATTTCCATACGTATGTGGCTCATCGCTTCGTCGATTAAATCGATAGCCTTATCGGGTAATTTACGCCCGGAGATATAACGATGCGATAAAGTTGCCGCCGCAACTATCGCTCTATCGGTTAATTCCACGCCATGGTGAATTTCATATCGTTCTTTCAAACCACGTAAAATGGCAATCGTATCTTCGACGCTAGGCTCATCCACCAATACCATTTGGAACCGTCGCTCTAAGGCCGCGTCTTTCTCTATGTATTTACGGTATTCATCTAAAGTGGTAGCGCCGATGCAATGCAATTCGCCACGTGATAAAGCAGGTTTTAACATATTGCCGGCATCCATAGCCCCTTCAGCCTTACCCGCACCGACGATTAAATGTAATTCATCTACAAATAAGATCACCTGTCCTTCTTGCTTATTCAATTCGGTTAACACCGCTTTTAAGCGTTCTTCAAATTCGCCGCGATATTTAGCACCCGCCACCAAAGCGCCCATGTCCAATGCCAAGACTTTTTTATTACGTAAGCCTTCATGAATTTCATTGTTAATAATACGTTGCGCCAAGCCTTCCACAATGGCTGTTTTACCCACACCGGGTTCACCCACTAATACGGGATTATTTTTAGTACGTCGTTGCAATACCTGAATGGTGCGGCGAATCTCCGCATCACGCCCTATAACTGGATCTAATTTGCCTTCTAAAGCTCGTGCGGTTAAATCAACGGTATATTTTTGTAAGGCAAAACGCGCATCTTCAGCACCTTCACTCATCACTTTTTCTCCTTGTCGTAATTTGTCTATAGCCTGGGTAAGTTTGTCTTTAAGACTACCCCCCAGTTTAGCCCCTTTATATAAATCTTGCAGCAGTTCTTTTAAAGCGCAATCCACGTCTAGTACCGCTAAAACGAACCATTCACTGGAAATGAATTGATCTTGATGTTCACGTGCTAATTTTTCACAAGCGAATAATACGCGTTGTAAATCGCGAGACACATGCACATCCGTTACATTAGCCACTTGCGGCATGCTTTTTAGCAATTCATCCAAGCGTTGGCGCAGTGCCGGTAAGGCAATACCGCACTGATTTAACAACTGCCCCACCGTACCACCCGCTTCCAATAATGCCAATAATACGTGCTGCGGTTCAATGAATTGATGCTCCTCTGTCACTGCAATAGATTGCGCTCGTTCTATGGCCTTTAAGAAGGATTGTGTAAATTGATTCATGTCCATAAAAGTTTCCTAAAAACAATGTGTTACCAGTATAGTTATAGCTCAATTTGGGGGCGATGAGAGGCTTTTTCAAGCAGCTATTGACAAATACCCCTCAATTTGTTTAAAATAACACCAATCCTGAAATGGGAAGCTATAACACAAATTATCGAGGTAAAACCATGTTTAGTAAAAAAGTCCTTCTTATCGGCTCAACACTCGCTTTAACGTCCTTATTAGGGGGTTGTGTTTCCAACTTATCACCTAATATGTATAACGGCAATACCACAGGTGTGGCCAGTAGTGCCGCCAAGGGTACTATTGTTTCTATACGCCAAGTTAGAATACAGCAAAATAGCCATGTGGGTGCCTTAGGTGGTGCGGTTGCCGGCGGTGCTGCGGGTAGTTTGATCGGAGAGCGTACAGCTGTTAGTATCGCTAGCGCTACTGGCGGGGCATTGTTGGGTGGTCTTCTAGGCAATGAAGTCGAAAAAGAATTGCGTAAAGATGTGGGCTATGAGTACATCGTTCAACTAAGGAATGGTTCGATGGTTTCCGTTACCCAGCAACAAGACTTGCAACTAAGCCTGAATCAACGAGTATTGGTTATTTATGGACCCACTACGCGTATAGTACCAGATAATACCGTTAGTGCGCCTAGACATAGCCCAGTAGCTACTTCGAGCAAAACCACAGCAGCAAAGAGTACAACGAGCAACACCACAGCTGCAAAGGGTACAACAAGCAACACCACGGCTGTAACGAGTACAACGAGCAAAACCACGGCTGTAACGAATACAACGACCACTACTACAACGAAGTAATAATGGTATACCGTAAGGGGTAGCCTCCGTGTATACCCCAAAGTGATTTAACACTTAAATAATATACGAAGCGTAGGTAATAAAATGTATCCGACCCACGGTGAATTGGTAGAATTCATCCATCTTTTGGGCTATCCAAATTATAACGTTTGCCTCGGCTAATCACTATTTAGTTTCAAAAATACTTTGCGTGATAGCAAGCAACAAAGCGAGCGCGCCACCCAATACAGCGATTCCAAGCCATCCGGCATATGATCCAGCTGCTGCACCGAATCTTGTACCTACTGCTCCACCAATAAAGTAACAAGACATAAATATAGTATTAAGGCGACTTCTAATTTCTGGTGCCAATGTGTATAGCCGCACTTGATTCCCTACCAGACCCATTCGACCTCCAATATCCAGCAAAGTAATGCCAAAAATCAAAGCCCACAGATGAGATTGTGCCTGCCATATAAATATAAAAGCAATAGCCGTAATAATGGCACCAATAGAGACTATTCTTCTCCCGCCAAATTTACCCGCAAATGCGCCTATGGTTGGTGATGCCAACATTCCTAGAATTCCAACCAAGCCAAAACTACCAACAATACCGCTATTAAAATGATATGGTGCCTGGCTGAGTAGAAATGCAAGGGTACCCCAAAGCGCACTAAAAGCTGCAAAAAGTAGAAAACCTGCCACACTTGCATTGCGAAGAACTGGCTCGGTTTTGAGTAATTCCCACATTGAATATAAAAGGCGCTTATAGGAAATATTGATGGATGCTATATTCTGAGGTAACTTGGTATAGATGACCATAATAAGGATAATATCTAAGCCAGTTGCAATCCAATACATAGCACGCCATCCAGCATATTCCCCAACAAATCCTGATACGGTTCTTGCTAATAAAATTCCAGCAAACAATCCACTCATCACCGTACCAATCACTTTTCCGCGTGATAGTGGTGATGCGAGCACTGACGCAGCCGGTATAATTAATTGTGCACTAACCGATGTCAAACCGATAATAATATTTGCAACAATTAATACCTCAAATTTAGGGGCTATTGCAGCTAAGATAAGGCCGCATATATTAATAATAAGCAGAATTATTATTAGCTTGCGCCGATTCATTTTGTCGCCTAAAGGGGCAAATAAAATTAAACCTATTGCATAAGAAATTTGCACCACAGTTGGTACCAAACTAGCGCTGGCATTGGAACAATGGAAAGTCTGTGCGAAGAGCATCAATAAAGGTTGATTGTAATATATATTGGCTACAGCAAGTCCACAGGCCAAAGCCAACATGATAACAAGCGCTCTTGATAGCTCACCTTGTGCTTCATTAGAATTTTTTGTATTGCTTGTCATAGAATTAGGCCACACTTCGGTTGCTTTTTTACATTATAATATAGGGTGGTGATCCCATATAGGCAAAAAAAGGTCTAGAAAAGCACAAATCGGGGTTCTTTTTGTGTAAAAAGAAAGCCATTTTATAAAAGCTCGACGAAAT
>JBIPMB010000034.1:0-16180 GCA_044369355.1 Gammaproteobacteria bacterium
AAAAGAACCCCGATTTGTGCTTTTCTAGACCTTTTTTTGCCTATATGGGATCACCACCCTCTTCGAAAGGACCAGCACAAATGCCCGTTCCAAATAGAAATTTTCGCTTGATATTAAGGCCCTATATTCCCCCCTTCTGCATTAAATCAAAAGGGGTAGGGTTTGCCGGGCGGGACAAAAGAAATATGCTTGTAGCAGAATAACTATGAGAGAACGCTATCCTCTTGTTGCAAGGATTTCTTTTTTTCATCTTGAATACGTTGATATACCTCTAATCGATGTACAGTCAGGTCTTTAGGTGCGGTTACGCCTAAGCGAACGTGATGACCACCCTTAATTCCTAGCACGCAAATATGGATGTTATCGCCAATGACTATTATTTCACCTATGTTACGAGTTAAAATGAGCATAGTTTTCTCCTTAAAAAATTAATGATTTAATATTTATACGCAATATACCGTTTTTTTATGTTATCACCCCCCTATTCATTTGTTTTTTAAAATCAAGAAAAATCTCCTGATTCCCTTTTACTTTATGCCATTCATTGTTTTTTACATACAAAAAATAGTAAGCTAATTTATCATCGCCTACGCATTCCAGAATAGTGTCAGTCGTTGCATCTTGAGGATAACTGGCGAGTAATACCATAGATTCCATGGTATCAATTTGTTCTCGTGTGGGGTCTGTTATGCCTAGGTGTGTTAACACAGCCATGGCAGTATATTGAGTTAAAGAGAGTTCTTTAATTTGATCCATAATTATCTCCATCTATTTTGGATAGTTAAGTGGGAATTTTCCCACCGCTTTTACCTTGTATCGCTAATCTCGCTAAGAAGTAAAACAAGCTTAGTCTAGTTCTTCAATAGGTTCAATTAGACGGTTTTTAAATGAAGTTACAGGCCTTAATTCAATACCCTATCTCTATATGTAACTTTGCCATTAAAATTACATGGCAAAATCGCAAGAGCGTTATGTTGTTTTCGTTATGCATTAAATGCTATAATCTAGCGATAGATATGGAGTGTTTTACGGAGTTAATATGGCTATTACCTTATTTCCGAATGTGGAAGAATTAACTTGGAAAGAAATACAAAAAACAGTTGTTAACGGCTGTAGTGAGTTATATAAGATCCTGAATGATATTGATCCCGGAGAAAAATATACCTTTATACGAGTGCACTACCCCTTTGGCTCAATTATTATGCAGGATGATGAAGTTTATTTTCCCTTTGAAAGGAATAATAGTATCCCCTTATCTGATCCAGAAATTCCATCTTCTATAAAAGAAAAATTGGGTTATCGCTCTATCCCTTTTGGTATGATTACCTCAAATCCAGTTGAAGTTTATCGCGAAACTAGTGATCGGGTTTTTTCGGTAGAACTATCTGGGCCTAATAAAGGGATTGAACTGGGCATCTTTGAATATTTTGGTTTAACACCCTGTTATTCAGTATCTTCTGGAGCGAGATCGCTTTTTATGATCCCAAAAATATCAGAAACACGGAACCATAAAAAACTAATGAAGCATATGCAGATAAATTGTGGGCAACCTAGAAATATATTTAAACACTGGCATGTTTTTAAAGAACTTTATAATAGCCCTATTTTTGGCAATACTTGGGAGTCCGAGATATTATATTTAACCAAAGCATGGGATGAAGGTCTTAAAAAGCATAAACAGTCACCAGCATGGGTAGAGCTTAAAAATTATATCTATAAAAAATGTGTTGAACATTCTGAATTGGCTCGAAGAAAATTAGTGTTAGATGTTCTCTGGCATAAGATTGCAATTATTCTAGAAAATGATAATCATAAAACAGACACATATACGATGGATACACTAAAACATTTAATTTATGTTTATTTAGGAGGGATTTCTGGGAGCCGTCCTTTAGTGGATAATTATGCTGGTCCAATTAATGCGTTGCAAGCGATATATGTAGAACATTATGGGTTAGACCAAATTCCTACTATTATGGGACCACAACGGTTTTCATTGGAAAAAAACATTCCCGTATATTATTCAATGCAATTTCCAACCATGATTTCACCTAATCCAGCTTTTAGGAAAGTTCAGACTATTATTGAGGAAATGCGAGAGCTTATGTTGGTTAAATCTACTCTAATACACAATCCAGGCAATGTTAAGATTAATAATATTAAATTACATGAACTAGTAAAGTCGATGAAACTAGAATTTTATCATGGTGATCTTTATAGTTATGGTAAAGAAATACGGCCCACGTATGAAATTCCCGCAGAAGATTCAGATTTTTTATTTTCTCCTATTAAAAAAGAAAGGCTGGAGTTTGCAAATAATGGCTCTTTTATAAGGGGCTGCATCAAGATTTCAAAGTATGAAAATTTATAGCATAAGGCGTAATAATGTACAAAAAACCTGTTATGGAAAAGAACTTTCTATAGTATTAATTACCTCTTTACTATTTTTTTTCGAATTTGGATTGAATAATATCTTTAATGCTTTACAACCACATATTGCTTTGGCATTAAACTTGTCACCCACAGCCATGGGCTTTATATCCAGCGTGTTTTTTTATGTGGAAGTTGTTTTGCTCATCCCAGCTGGCTTATTGCTAGATCGATATTCGCCCAAAAAAATAATTTTGATTATTTTATTAGCCTCTATAATAGGAGTGGTGTTAACCGCTTTGGCTGATAATATTCTGATGCTCTTTTTTGCTAGGGTTTTAATGGGGATTGGTGGTGCCTTTGGGTTTATAGCTTGCGTAAGAATTGCGGTTAATTGGCTGCACCAAAAACATTTAGCACAAGGGATATCTTTGATTGCATCTATAGGCGTTTTTGGTGGCTTTGTTGTACAAACCCCTTTAACGTACGCTATTTCAACGATAGGTTGGAGATATTCATTGCTAGCTGTAGGAATCATAGGCCTCGCTATTCTCTCATTGATTGCACTTGTGGTTAAAGATCATCCTAAAAACGAAGATTATTCGCCATTATCGGCTTCATCTGTGGATGGAATGACGCTAATGAAAAAGTTTAAATCCGCTTTTTTGAACAAGCAAAATTTTTTGTGTGGCCTCTATGCTAGTCTCATGAATCTGCCCATATTTATGTTGGGTGCAATGTGGGGCATTACCTATCTTACAGCCGTGAATCAGATCTCTGAAATGAAGGCTGCAACCATTTGTAGCATGATTTTCCTTGGCACTATGTTGGGTTCCCCAGTTATAGGATTTATTTCAGATAAGGTAGGGAAACGAAAATTGCCTATGCAAGTGGGAGCATTATTTTCATTGCTGTTAATACTAATCATTATATTATATGACACTCACAGCTTTATCCTATTAATGGGATTGTATTTTGCACTTGGACTTTTAACAAGCACTCAAATGCTCACTTACCCAACGGTTGTAGAGAATAATTCAAAGACTATTAGCAGCTCCGCAACATCCGTTATTTCTATGTTGTGTATGGTGGGCGGCGCTGTTGCACAACCGATTTTTGGATATATTCTTAACATGAATGTATCTACTGCTGCAGTCGGTGAAAATTTTAAAATGGCGATGTGGCTGTTACCTTTAGCATTTATTATAGCTTTTTCTGCTGTAAGTTTTATAAAAGAAACATCTTGTAAATCCAAAGAATTAATATAACAGAGATAAACCAAATCATCATCGCCAAAATAATTAACCTTTTGTAGCGAGGTATGCAAATCTCTCTAAACGCTCAATGCTCAATGCTTTGAATAATAACAAAATAAACATGTGATAAAATTGCATCTTGAAAGAAAAAAATGTATAATAAAGAACATCTTAAACCATTTGAGGTTAATATGAGAATAGGTATTATCGGGGGCGGAAATCATTGGAAACAATGGCAACAGCCGTTTACAGAGATAAATCAAGAGACGCCATATGGCGCAATGGCTGATGTTATTTGTGCTGGCCACTATAATAACCACGAAATATTTACCTTACAAAGACATGGCGGGAATTATCAACTGTTACATCAAGATATACCGTGGAAGGCAAATGTATATGGTATGTTTTTGCAGCAACTCGATTTTATTGTTCATCTAACGGCTTGTGGATCATTAAGAGAAAGTGACACTGTTGGCGATCTTATTTTGTTTGATCAAATTATTGATTTTACAAAACATCGCCCATCAAGCTTAGGTTATCCGGCTATTGAACAAGTATCTTATCTGGATTTTTCAAAACCTATTTCTGAAGAACTCATTAATTTTGCACACAGTGTGTTGATAAGCCATAATATTTCTCATGGAGTTAGCGGCGTTATGTTAACGGAAGAAGGTCCGAAATTTTCAAGTTTAGCTGAATCTATTATGTTTAAGCATTGGGGGGCAGATTTTCTCAATATGACCAGTTCCCCAGAAGTTTATTTTTGTAGGGAGCTTTCAATTCCAGTGCTTGCGATTGCAATGGTAACTAATAAAATTCAGTTAAATGACGGATCTATTTCATCAGATGAAATAACTTCAAACATCTCATCTTTTAAAACGCGTATTCCTACGGCACTATCATTGCTATTTGAAGCAATGCCTGAAAAATTTTCTCTTAAAAAAATACAGACTATGCCTTATGACAGTAATAACTTCGATTTGAGAGGCGAACCATAAATATGGCAACTAAAGAACGAACAGTATTAGTAACCGGAGGGGGGGGACAAATTGGCCAAACCATTTGTTATGTTTTTCAACAGCTTAATATTCCATTAATATCTTTTACAAAATACGATTTAGATATTTCTTCTTATGCAGCACTAAAAGAAATTTTCCTGAACTTTAATTTTGATATAGTTATTAACTGTGCCGGATATACAGATGTAGAAGAATCTGAAAAAAATCCAGAGCTTGCTTATAGAACAAATGCAGAAGCAGTTAAGTTCTTAGCAGAATTATGCAGACAACATTATAAAACTCTAATTCATATATCAACGAACTACGTATTTGATGGAAAAAGCAAAAATGCTTATAAAGAAAACGATTTACCTAACCCATTAAGTGTGTATGGAAAAACAAAATTAGCAGGAGAAAGATATATTCAAGAAATTCTAGCTAGACACTATATTTTAAGGACAAGCTGGGTGTTTAGTGAATTTACTGGACATAATTTCTTTTTCAAGGTGCTAAAAAAAGGCTTGGAAACTAAAAAACTTAAAATAGTAAATGACCAATTTGGGAGGCCCACTTCAGCTTACAGTATTGCTAATACATTAGCGATAATTTGTAAAAATAAAGTTTTAGATGATCAATTTGGAATTTATCATTTTTGCGGTGATAAACCTACTACTTGGTATGATTTTACTTGCGCGGTATTTCAAGCTGCTGAGAAGTTTGGCATAGAAAATATTGATATCACGCCTATAAGTACAACTGATTTATTCGGTCCAAACGAAAATAGACCCAGGAATGGTGTTTTAAACTTAGATAAAATATCTGCATTAGGTATAGCTATTCCTGCCTGGAATGAAGATTTAGAAAGAGCCATATTGCCAATCATTGATGGACTAAACAAAGAGTAGTGGTAATTCAGACCTTCGTTCTCATGCCTTCCAGTGGCGAATAGCTGCTGCCCTTTGGGCTTGCAGCCCTTTCCTGCATCTTCTTCGATGAGTATATATCCAGCAGCTTCCGGCTAAGGATTTTTTCGGCTCAAGGTGATTCTTATGGTTAATTACTGATCAAAAGTGCCTCGGGAAACGGGAGGGCTTTTTTATGCAATTTAAACATACTTTGTTTGGAGATGTTTCCTTAGCCGAGAGCCACTGATATATATCGATTCTTCTTGCCCTATTTTCTGCTTTCGTGTTACAATTCTGCTCAATAGCAATCCCCAGCAAAAACTAATTGAGGCTTTTTTGAACACTAGCGCCCTAGCAGCACCACTTCCCCGCACCTTCCATCTACGTCCTGCCATCACCGATCTGCGGCAAGGCCTGGCTGCCTGGCGTATTTGGTGCAGCTTAGGTTGGCAAGATATACGCCTACGTTACCGCCGATCTCAATTAGGGCCCTTTTGGATCACACTTAGCACCGCTATTATGATTTATAGTATGGGCTTTTTATATTCTAAACTATTTAAAATTGATCTATCTACCTATTACCCATATTTGTCCACGGGGATAATCACTTGGACCTTTATCTCCACTATTATTATCGAAGCCAATGAAGCCTTTGTCGAAAACACTGGCTTCATAAGACAAACTTGCTTGCCTTTTTCTATTTACGTTTTACGCTTATTAACTCGTAATTTCATTATTCTATTACATAACATTTTGCCAGTTTTGCCAATTTTGATCTATTATAAAATTGCTCCTACTACTACTGGTATGTTTTACCTCATTTTTGGCCTTATTTTATTTTTAAGCATAGGTTACAGTTTTGGCTTATTGCTGGCCATGCTGGGTAGCCGTTTCCGTGACATGAAACCCATTGTAGCAAGTCTGGTGCAAATTAGCTTTTTAGTAACGCCCATCTTATGGCAACCTTCGATGTTATCTCCTAAATTACAAGCACTGATGAGCTTCAATCCTTTTTACCAGTTAATACAATTATTGCGCGCTCCTTTATTAGGGCAAATACCCTCTGCAAATACTCTATGCTACTGCGTAATATTAGCGATAATAGGCTTCGTCTCGATGATTATTGTTTTGGCCCGATGTCGTCACCGTATTGCGTTTTGGATGTAACAACTATGTCAACCATCAATTTATCTCGTGTCACCTTAGATTTTCCTATTTATGGAGCCAATACTCGTTCTTTGAAGAAGAGTTTGGTGTCCCTAGTCACCGGTGGTCGCATTCAACGAGAAAACAATAGCGTTACCTTTGTACGCGCTTTAGAAAACATTTGCTTGGATTTATCCTCAGGCGATACCTTGGCATTGATTGGTCACAACGGTGCTGGCAAAAGTACCTTATTGCGTGTTTTAGCAAAAGTCTATACGCCTGCTATAGGCCGTGTACAAATCAAAGGACGTATTTCATCCTTATTAGATTTAGGCTTTGGCATTGATAGTGAATCTACTGGTTATGAGAATATTGTACTCAGTGGCTTATTACGCGGAATGTCCAGGAAGGATATTGATCTCAACAAAAAAGCCATCGCTGAATTTAGTGAGCTAGGCGAGTATTTAGCTATGCCGGTACGCACTTACTCTAGCGGTATGCACTTGCGCCTCGCTTTTAGCATTGCCACTAGTTTTTCGCCAGAAATTTTGTTATTAGATGAAGTGATGGGGGTAGGCGATGCTTCTTTCATGGAAAAATCAAAACAACGTATGACGCAATTAGTTGCCGAATCCGACATCGTTGTTTTTTCTTCACACTCCACAGATCTAGTTCGTAAGTTTTGCAAAAAAGCGTTATGGCTGGAAAAAGGCCATATCAAAGCATTTGGCTTAGTCGATGATGTTTTAAAAGCCTATGATGCCGCTAATCCCGCTGTAGCCGCAGCTTAAACCCCATGGCTAAAAAAGTAGAACTACAACAACTACCCATAGAAACCTTGCAGCGTGGTCGATTTCAACCGCGACATCATTTCGATGGCGAAGCCCTAGCGGAATTAGCACAATCGATACGGCAAATGGGCGGATTATTACAACCCATCGTCGTTAGGCCATTAGCGCATAACCGTTATGAAATCATCGCCGGTGAACGTCGTTGGCGCGCCTGTCAACTCGCTGAATTGTCTACAGTGAGTTGTTTAGTGAGTGAATACAGCGATGAGCAAGCTTTGCAAGCAGCCATTGTTGAAAACATTAATCGCAGCGATTTAAATCTCATTGAAGAAGCTAAAGCCTATTTACGACTACAAGAAGAATTCGTTTATACCCACGATGAGATCGGCGCCTTGGTAGGCAAATCGCGCGCAGCTATTAGTAATCTATTGCGTCTATTAAAGTTAGATAATCGCGTGCAACAGTATCTTATTGAGAGCAACTTAAGTGAAGGTCACGGTAAATTACTGGCGGGTCTTTCTCCAGATGAACAATATCCATTAGCACATCAATGTGTAGAAAATGATTTAAGCGTGCGACAATTGGAACGCTTGATTAAATTGGGCAAAAAAGAAAACTCTTCTGCTATACGTAAAGATCCAAACATTGCCCGCTTAGAAAACACTCTTGCCGAACAAGTAGGTTCACCGGTAGCAGTAGATTATGATGAAAATGGCCGCGGCGCCTTACGCATTCAGTTTCAAAATTTGGAAATTTTAGACGGTATTTTACAGCGCTTGGGAGTAGGGGAAAAGTAACCGTTTACTGCCCCTACTGTGCCACCATGCCGTATTCAATCTGCATACCATTACTCAGCGTTACAATACCATTGATAGGATCGATGTTCTTAACAGTGCTATTGAGCGCTTCTATGCGATCACCTTGAGTAACCGTAATAATACGGCCATTACTATCCGCAATCCACGCACGACCTGGAATAATCGCTTGTACATAATACACTAAAGGTGTTTTACTCTCATTGCTCGCTGCGCTACTACGTGGCATAACAGATTCTGCTGTTATTGCAGACTGCGGTCTATGCAGTGGTGGTGGAGAAATCTGTGTCGTTTGATTTACTTGTGTTTGATTTATTTGCGCTTGCAATTTTGCTACTGCTTTTTCTAAAGCTTTCGCTCGCGCTGCGGTTTCTTCGCTTTGTGCGGTAACCTGTTGCAATTTAAGTGTCAGCGTTTGATTTTCTTGATTCAGTGTTTGTATTTGTATAGGCAAGCTAGTTTCGTCTGGCGCATTGGGTTGTGCTGTTGTTTGTGCTGTAGTTGCATCAGAAGCGGGAGCAGCCGCTGTCGTTGCTGACGTATTGTTGCTGGATGGTGCGGTGCTATTGTTCGTATTCAACCAATCTGCATTGTCTGCGGCTGTATTCGTATTACTCGCTGTAGTAGCATTTTGCTGTGTAGGCGTGGCATTCTGTGGTGCTGTAGTACCGTTATTGTCTGCGGGCGGTGTTGTCGTTGTTACCGATGTGGCGGCTGGTTTAGCCGCAGTAGTCTCGGTCGGCACTATAGTAGGGGCAATTGCAGTCCCTGCAGACGTTGTCCTATGGGGTACCATCAGATAGTAACCGACAACGAGCACAACAACGATACCTATTCCTATGAATATTTTTTTATTAGGCTGTGGTTTTTTGCTAGATTCAGCAACGGGTCGTTCATTGCTCCAGTCTTTAGTTTCCGTATCTTCTACGACTTCTTCGTCACCTATAAATTCTTCTTTAGTAGGCTCATCGTGCTCACCAAAGTCGAAACTTTCACTGTCATCGAAATGATATTCTTCGTTGTCGTGACGATTTAGATCGTTCATATCATCATCCTCTTATTGTTGTCCATTCTGTGCATTAGGCACAACTTGAACTAATTGATTTTGGGCCTGATCTATAGGCAATACACTCGTTGAATTCGCATTTTCTGCCGCTATTTGATCTTGTGCTCTTTTAGTTGAAACGGCTTTTACAATGTCCGTTGGTGGTGTAGTAGAATTTGCTGTCACATCGCTTAAATACAAAATGCCCACGCCTACGCCTGCCTTTACAGTAATGGTGTTTTGACGATTAAAAGTATCGCCTACTGCTTGTCCCCAATTCTGCCCCACTGATCCGAAGCCAGAAGCTACAGATCGTTTTGTGCTATTAGAGTAAGAAGTAAAAATGCTGCCATCTGAATTCTGTGTAACATTAGAGCCCGCTTGCAGCGCAGCATCACCATAACCTTCTAAAAAAGATGAAGCAAACAAAGAGCCATAGCGTAATAAATAATGATGATCTACATCACTGGCTAAAGCCGTACGGGCCGTATTCGGGTCAATAGCAACCGCCGAAATGGAAAGACTGTGGTCTAAACCGGCAAAACTCATGATCGAAAAACGCACCACTACTGCTTCACCACCATTGCTGCCGGGTAAATTTTTAGAAGTACTCAGATCTCCTAATAACTTAGCGCCTTTATAAGGACCCAAAACAATCGTTGCCATAACGGGCCCAGGTTCATCAGAATTAATTGCTGTATTCAAAACTGCAAATTGGAGGTCACCCGCTTTAATTAACACTGGTGCCGCAGCATTATTTTGCGCAGTTCCATTTGTGGTTCCCCCCGAGGTCGTCATACCCGCTGCTGCAAGTTGTTCGTCAGTTGCACCTGCTTCATAGGCCTGCGTAGGTGATTGTGCCCATGCTTGCAATAGCTGTTGCGCTTGTGCCTGCATAGCAGAGTTTTTATCCGTTGTTGTTTGTTGTAGTTGTTGAGCTGTGGCCTGTTGAATTTGTTGATTGTCCGTAGCGACCTGTGCCTGTAATGCAGCAACCTGCGGATCTACCGCTGGAGCGGTTTGATCTGGAGTAGCCGCAACCGGCATTGACGCAGAATTTTGGTATGTTAGCGTAGGAATAGCACTGCCGCCAGTTTGTTCTGCTTGCTGAATACGCTGTTGATTCAATTGCTCTTGTAATTGCGTATATTCAGGCGTAGTTTTATTAAGCCCTGGCACGGTTTTTTGTGAAGGCGCATTCACTAAACCGATACCCGCCGTGCTTTGTTGGGATGGTGCTCTAATCAACCGAACAATACCGACTAAAATGGCTAAACCTAATATGACCAGCGTAACAATGATGATGCTGCGCGTTCTAAAATTAGAAAATAATTGTGAAATATTACTTAAGCGGCTGGCCATTATGACAACCCCTCTATTTTAACCGAGACAATTTGTCCATGCCGCATTAACAATACCAACGGCGATGGTGATAATTTATAAGCATTCATGCCATCTGCACTAGACATTTTAGCAACCCATGCAGGGGACAGCATAACATATGCGCTGCGCAAGTAAAGTACATTGCCTACCATCCAAACTTCTGCAAAATCATTTGTAGTTTTTAAACGGCGACCATTCATCGGCGCTATGCCATTTAAGACATTTAACAATTGATTATCTGCAGCTGCAGGCAAATCATCGCCTATAGCCGCTACCGCTTCTGGCCCTTGCCCGGGCACACGCATATCCACTCTATAATCCACCACACGTTGTCCAGGCACCAAGGTTAACATCACGGGAGTATTTAAAGTTTTCAGATTCACCGCTAAATTGCCATAACTATAATCTTGGCGTGCTTGCACCATGAGTGTATTGCTTTTTTTATCCCAACTGATATTAAACGCCGTTGGATCGCCTAAATCAAAAGATTCTATGGGCCACGGTGCCCCTGTGCTATCGATAAAGACCAACGAAGAAACAAAGCCTTTAGACAAACGGATAACAGGTGGTACAGCACCTGGTGCTAGATCGATGTTCAACGAGGTGGAAGTGGGCGCTGGCGGTGTTTTATAAGGCGCTGCGGCTTGCGCACGCTGTGTTTGATCTAACATATTACGTAAGGCATTGATTTGTTCAGGACTTAGTGGAAAAGCTTTCTGGGTTACAGAACGAAACGCATCTGCATTCGCTAACGCTTCATTGTCATCGCTAGGAACCCAAGGATTCTCTGGTGGCATAGTTGTAGCCGGGGCTGCTGTGGAAGGAGTACTAGCACTGTTTGCCGTAGAATCGGTTGTTGTGCTTTGCGATTGCCCATTCATAAATTGGGCTATGGCTTGATCATCATCGCTGTCTGCGGTATCAGTGGTAGGTGTACTGGCAGGCGCATTGGCGCTCACCGTAGGGTTCTGGCCCGTCGCAACGGGTTTGCTGGTTTGTGATGTATTTACTTGCGATTGCGTTTGTTGCTGCGCATCGGAGACGAAACTGCGCACAGTACTCAACCCCAATAGATCGGCGCTGCTTTCTTCAGCACGTATCCCTAGGCACATAAGTAACAAACTTAATGCTACAAACAGTTTCCTCAATCGATTGTTCCTTAAATATACAAATCTAGACCCTGGTGATTAATGTATAGAAATACACCACTAGCTATAGGTTATAAACCAGCACCACACCACTATATCACTGATAAGGATTATATAATCATTTAGATGTAAAACATAGGCCTAGTGCTATCCTTGGCTATTTTTTGACAGAAAAACCTAAAAGAATTTAGTCTTTTGTCAATTCATGACCAATATAGCCACCTGCTACGGCACCACCGATGGTCGCTGCAGTTTTACCGTTACCGCCACCAAACTGACTGCCTATAACGCCACCCGCTACAGCACCACCAACCGTCCCCACGTCTTGCCTAGTAATGTTGCCATCACAGCCGGCTAGACTGAGTGCCATCAAGCTAATTCCAATCGTTAAAGTTACTTTTTTCATGATAGATCCCCTTAATACTATTACAAATAGTAGCAGAACTGTACAAATTTACAGGGACTCTGTTTAAGGCAAGCTTAACACTGGGTATTTTTCTGAAAAGAAAGAAACTTTGTTTTGCATGATTCTCATACGGGATCAGCGAAAAACCTAGCTTCTATATTCAACCAATTGAAAAATAAGAAATTACTTTCTTAAATAAGCTTTTAGTGAGCCGACCGCTACATAGGCGGTCGGTTCTTTTACCTCCGCTAATCCCTTGAGCTACCTGTAAGCGTAGCAAAGAATTATTAAGGAAATATTAGGGATTACAAGAAAATGAGAAATTTCTTAAAAATAGTAGGATTATCTATTTATAGTGGGTTTTTCGAGTGAGCCTCAGATTAAATTATCCTCAGCGGATAGACTTTTTCTGATTGTTTCGTTTCAACAGTGTATCTAGCCTTTATTTACTTGCTAAACTTAGTATCGTGAACGATAGTGAAAGAGCCGCTATCAAGAAGAATAATGCGCTAGGAATATAACCAATAATCTTTTTGGTTTTTGCGGAAGTAACATGCGTTAACTTGTATTTTAAGCTATGACTGAAAATAGCCGCAGATGAATTGGCAGCTAACCCACAGAGATTAAAAGCTAAACCTAAGAAAAAAAATATTTTTATACTGCGGTGATCAGCGGGTACAAATTGTGGTAACAGTGTAATAAAAATTAATAGGATTTTAGGGTTGGTAATGTTTAAGATAACCCCTGTCAATAATGTACTGGTTTTACTTTTAATCGTTTTCTTCGCCGTTAATACTTTTTGGTTGGGTAATGCTTTATAAGCAAGAAATAACAAATACAAAGCCCCCAATATTCTTAAACTAGAATAAATCACAGGAGAAGCTAGAATTAACGTCGCTAAGCCTAATGCTGTTATCACTACATAAATGAAAGTCCCTAGCTCAACTCCTAGTGCCGCCAATACACCTGCGCGTTTGCCATGGTCTATAGAGATATTAATGCAATACATCATCGCCGGACCAGGCGTTAAAGCCATGGTTACAGCAACTAGGGCGAAGTAGAATAGATAATCATACATTTTAACCGTTTTCCTTTCTATAACAATTATATTAGACTATGGTGAAGTCTAAGCTTTGTTTTAACAGTTCATACTGTTTTTTATATTTGTCTAGATTGGTATCTCGTAATTTCTGCAGATTGTGTAATTTCCACTGTACTGCGGAGAACCTTTCAAAATTATAGATACCCCAATCAGGAGTTAGTGCTTTCACGCTCAATAAGAATTCTCTATCATACTCGGTAAGTTTAGCTTTAACAGTGTCTATGAGCATATTTCTAATATAAATATAATCACCATAAGTAAATTCTTCCTCGCTCATACCGGAAAATTGATTATTCAACACCAATTCCTGATCTTGTAATTTTGGGCTAATTATTTCATGAATAGGCCTATCTCCAGAGATCAAGCATAACAGAAAGCCTCGTTTAATCTCGTCAGAAAAACCTTCATTAGCTAACAAGAATTTTACATCAAATAAATCTCTGGGATGCTGTCTATCTAAAGCTGCGCAGATCTTGCCTCCATATAGCTGACTTAAAGGTACTATTTGCATCACAGCAAATGTGTCAAATTCTGTTTCGGCTTTTTTGCACAAATGCATTTTTATTGGTTCTTCAATAACACCCCGCCCAGTGAGATTGACTTCTACCTTAACATTCACTTCTTGCAACGAGATAAATAGCTTAGCGGCATCTTGTTTGTGCTTAATGTTGATCCCTGGGATAGTCGATTCGATGCGATTCTTAATTCTCGTCAATGCCTCTGTAATATGTTGAAGCGATATCGCACGATCTTCTATGGGCGTATATGTTAGGTCAATATCAACAGAGAGCCTTGGCATATCACGTACAAATAAGTTAATCGCTGTACCACCATGCATCGCAAAACAAGTTTCCTTAGCTACCTCAGGCAATATATTGAGTAATAATCTAGCTTGCTTTTTATAAATCTCACTTTTCATTTTGCGCCAACTCTTTAGGTACCGTTATTTTATATTTTTCTACATAAGTTCCATGCACAACCAGGCAGCGCTTCCCTGAGCCCAAATCTATCTTTTTTAAGTCAAGATACTGCAGCCACTCATGCCCAGCTTTTTCAGCCAAATAAAGAAATAAACGTTTAACTTTAATAGATGAGCATTGTTCTAATAATTGTTGAACTAACGTCGGTCTTAAGTTGTTTAAGCCCTCCATCAGTTCATAGCATTCTTGCAATTCTTGTTTTTCTGGTGCTAAATATAGACATTCCATTATAGCACGTGCAGCAGAGGATATCTTTATAGAAAAGTCTTTTATTTTAAAGTCTATCAGACCTAGCGCCGGTGGCAAAAAAGAAGTTGAATGATATTCAACTCCCACTTGCCAATTATGACTAATAAACCATTGTGGTAGCTTTTCTCCACTAAATCCAAATAAAACCATTTTTTTAGGTGACAACTCTAAATAATGCAATTTCCCAAGCAATGCTAATGCCGTTTTACCGCCAGCGTGAATACTTAAAGAAATTTGTGTCTGTAAAGCGTAAACAGCGCCATTATAATCGACACTGTCGCCACAACGTATCATAGCCCCCGAACCTATAGACTCTAACCATTGGCTTTTTCTGTATCGTTTCAGCAAATCAAGACTATATCCTTTATTGGCTAGCCAAGAAGACAGCAACACTACTCCGTGCGGGGTAGTGGTTAAAAGTTGGTTTATTTTTGACTTCATATTGGCACTCATAGTACCAATATATAATATAAAATAAACCTTGTCAAGCCGGTTTGTTTACATTTTATTGTACAAAGGTACTTAAAGTACCTTTATAGAAGTTATTATAAACTTTTTACCTGTTGGGTGTTTTGCGCAGCAAGTTGTTGAGAAATAGTTCTTTTATATGGTTGCATGACGAAGTCCTAGAATTTACTCAGTGTATTGAGTAATTTTACTCAATACACTGAGTAAAATTAAGAGGCTTGGCTTCTGTTTGAGTCTTTCCAGCTATTTGCCTAGTCTGTACTAATGCGGCTAATAACGAAAACTCCTCTTCAAGTTCATCGTAAGCTTTTTTTACGTCTTGCCGCTTTAGTGCTTTTGCAACTAATTTTTGGTGACTATTATTTTCTTTCATATTTTCTTCTTATAAAGAATTGTGGTACTGATACATCTCGTCTTGTTATTTATGGATTGCTTTGCGGCGCTCGTCTAGTTTCGCGCTATTTAAACCTTTCGTCGTTATCACCGCACACAACTTTCATTATAAATGCATTACTCGCTTGCGCGCAATGACGGGAGCGGAAAGTTCATTGCTAACGTAGCTATTTCATAGGAGCTTTGTGCAACTGAAACCTTTCATTGTTATCATCGCACTAAGTGACGGAAAAAACAAAAAAACTCTCCTAAAGCTTTCTCTTTCTATTTTCTTTTGCTATGATATAGGTTGCGTGGTAGTGAATATCGCGCACAAGGGGCAACCCTGAGTCCTCGCAGAAATTTCGTACGACTCAAGGTTGCAGTGTATAAGTAGCGCCCCTCTGGCAAGCTTCAGACAAGCCAAAGGGACTAACTTGAACCTTACGCAAATAAGGAAACAAGGTGATGAAAATTATATCACATCGTTTTTCTCTCGCCCACCATAAAACGGGCCAAAATGTAAACACAAATCCACGTCCAGCCTATTTTTTGACTAAAAAGAAGTTCTTTTGGGTCTTAAATCGCTTTAAATGGTGGATTGTGGCGTCTGTAGAAGCCCGCGCTTCTTAGTTTTTTTCAGTGACTGCGTATGGCACTTTATGCCTACGCATGTATTATCTGGATATTAAACCAAGGAGAAAACTAGAGATGGGTTTTTTAAGACGCGCATATTGCGTACCCTA
>JBIPMB010000162.1:0-4899 GCA_044369355.1 Gammaproteobacteria bacterium
CATGATTGCCACCTACATAAAAAGTCTCTGCATCGGGTTCATTTAATGGCGCTTTTAAGGCAAATCGTTCCGGTAAATCAGAATTAGCTATAAACAACTTGCCAAAAGAAACTGCATCGGCTCTTCCTGTTTCAATTAAATCTTCTGCCATTTCTTGCGTTAATTCTTGATTGGCAATGTACACGCCACCAAAAATTTTCTTGAGTTGATCGCCGATATACCCTTCCCCTTGACGTTCTCGTGCGAGTATAAAAGCAATTTTACGTTCAGCCAATGCTTTGACCACATATGAAAAGGTTTCTAATGGGTTTGAATCGCCCATATCATGAGAATCACAACGTGGCGCCAAATGTACGCCGACTCGTCCAGGTCCCCACACAGAAATAACCGCATCAGCTATTTCTAACAAAAAGCGCGCACGATTTTCCAAACTACCGCCGTAACGATCAGTACGGTGATTGGTACTGTCTTGTAAAAACTGATCAATAAGATAACCATTGGCTGCATGCAATTCTACGCCATCAAAGCCTGCCTCTTTGGCATTTTGTGCTGCTTGCTTGTAGTTTTCTACAATAAGGGGTATTTCTTCTGTGGTTAAAGCTCGTGGCGTTACAAACTCTTTTTTGGGTCGTACCAAACTGACGGTTCCTTTAGGTGCAATGGCACTGGGTGCTACAGGCAGTTCACCGTTTAAAAACATGGGGTCAGAAATTCTGCCTACATGCCATAATTGCAAAAAGATATGTCCATTTTTTTCATGCACTGCAGCCGTTACCTTTTTCCAACCTTCAATTTGTTCGGCAGACCAAATACCGGGCGTGTCGGCATAACCCACTCCCATAGGACAAATAGATGTAGCTTCGCTGATGATTAAACCAGCGCTCGCGCGATCGCTATAATATTGCGCCATCATGGCATTGGGAATACGATTCTCCCCTGCTCTGGAACGCGTCAAGGGCGACATCCATACACGATTGGGTAAAGTTAAATCGCCAACCTTAAGTGGCGTGAATAAATCTGACATAGAATTCTCCTCGTTTTTAAAAATTATCGCATTAAATCGGCTAGGGCTTGTCTAAACTAATGAATTAAATTTCATGATAGTTTGTTTTTCCTATTTATGTTTATATCACACTACCCAATAGGTTTGCCCAGTCTGCAATCCTTCCACACTTTTGCTGTAAGCTAATGCAGCGCGTGCTGCAGGAACGGATTCAAACCCTCTAAAATAAGCGGCATAACCCTCCATCGATTCAGTGATAACCGTTGGACTGACACTGTTGATCCTAAGACCTCTCGGTAATTCCAATGCTGCACTTTTAACAAAAGCATCTAGTGCGCCATTGACCATGGAAGCAGAACTGCCATATTGAATGGGATCACGACTTAATACACCACTGGTTAAGCTAAAAGAACCACCGTCATTCAAATATTTCATGCCCACTAAAACTACATTGACTTGCCCCATCAATTTGCTGTTTAAGCCTATGGCATACTCTTTTTCAGTCATATCTAATAAACTGCCAAAATGCACTTGACCCGTAGCCAACACAACTGCATCGATGTTTTTGACTTGTTGATACATTGCTTCTATAGATTTCATATTACTAATATCAACTTGTATATCGCCGCGGCTATGGCCTGCAGCAATGACTTCATGCCGTTGACTTAACTCTTTAGAAATAGCTTGCCCTATCGTTCCCGTTGCGCCGATTACAATTACTTTCATAATACCTCTCCTAGTCTATAT
The DNA here is from genome assembly GCA_044369355.1 of Gammaproteobacteria bacterium. GTDB lineage: Bacteria > Pseudomonadota > Gammaproteobacteria > UBA1113 > UBA1113 > VFKP01. Next base: position 1,751 of record JBIPMB010000162.1, read on the forward strand.
ATCGAAAAAAATCGATATATGGTAATAAAAAAATAGCTTCTTTTATTACAAAGAAGCCGCCAATTTTGCAATGAATTGTGCTATCTCAACTTCATTGCGTTTATAGAACGTCCACTGACCAGAGCGGGTCGTAGTGACCAAACCTGCTTGCTCCAAAAGCGCTAGATAATGGCACACCGTGGATTGAGCTAGCCCTGCTTTTTGCTGGATTAGCCCGCAACACACACCATCGCGAATAACATCGGACTGTGCGGTTGGAAAATGCTGTTTGGGATCTTTCAACCAAGCTAGAATTTGCCGCCGTGTATCGTTGGCCAGTGCTTTAAATATCAATTTTTCGTTCATAAGAGATATTATATATCGAATTATTTCGATATATCAATACCTTTTGAAGGGGAAAATAGGTTTTTATTGAAAATCAATGAGTTATATTGAATATTAAGTAAATATTCGACTAACCCCGGCAGGAGAATAGGCTATTTTTTCAATAATGCCCTAAAATTTCGAGCCAAAGGGTATAGAAAGATGTCTTTAATAGGTACACTTTGGATACCGCTAGGCCCAAGCTTTCCCCGCCCTTTGGTTTTTCCAACATGTAGCCAATTGGCGGCGCGATAACAGGTTCCGGCAAAGCGTTGAGTTTCAACGAAGGTTTCCATGAGTACGGGGCGAATGTTATATCGCGCTTGCCAGTCTATAGGAAGTTGGCGCACCACCATGCCTAATATTTTCGAGGCTAAATTTTTTGATTGCACCCAGGGCAAAATTAAAAAACGCGCATTGTTTACAATGAGTGGCAGCCCATTTCGACGTTGTTCATGATCCCAGCCAATAAAACTATCCCGTGGCTCAACTTGCCAGGCACAAGCACCAAAGCCTAAAAGTGCTAAAAGCTGCTCGTTCACAGTTACAAAATAACGTAACTGTGCTCCTGGTAATCGAGTATATCCCAGGTAATGATAGCGATGGATATACTCGTTCCACAAACTTGAGTTTTTTGCAGTCACGAGATTAAGCTTAAGCTCACCCAAAAAATGTGCCGGTGTTTCTATCGACGCTTGTGCCTGTGTGGCTGGGCTTAGTGTGAGTTTAGCCGTACATCCAGTTTTTGTGCGTGGCTGCGGTAAGCGGATAAGACCGTCTTCTTGCATGCGCAACATCGCAACGCGACAAGACATGTCTTTTAATCCGCCATCGGCTTTATACCATGACAACATTTTACAAACGTCACGTGAAAGCTCAATACGACTTTTAGAAGGATGTTTTTCAATCCATTCTATGATGCTTGCCACTTCTTCTGCGCTAAATAGACGACCACTATATCGCTTCATGATGTATCCGTATCCGGTGGTTTAGAGAGTTTATCTTTTTGAGCTAAAGTCATTTTCCAAGGTAAAAAAGCACTTACATCCTCTGGAGCAACCCCCGTGTTTTGCCTACAGACCTCAAGATAATCACGCAGCCAAGTGCGTGGATTTAGCCCCCAAAGCAACAGGGTTTGAAAGATAGAAAACAGCATGGCGGCTAACTCCGCGCTGTCTAGGCTACCTGAGCCGTAATAGGCTTTACGTCCCAGCACAGGATTTCTTAAGGATTCTTCAGCGGGATTATTATCCATTTTAACTTCGGGATGTTCGTAAAAAACTATCAAGCCCGACCAATGGTTTTGCAAGCTCTTTAATACTTTGCGTTGCTCTACACACAGCGTACCTCGACTTTTACCCTTTTTTTGTTGGGCTATCTTATCCTCGTTCAATAAGGCGTCACAACGCCCTTTCAATGCTTCTAAGCCTAGACCTAGTGCTAAATGGTGTTTTTGAAACAACTCGCTTTGCGACTCTATGGACAAAGCTTTATCCCAGGCAGCAATACGCACGTTATTTAAATGAAACAAGCCGCCAATCTCTTCTACAAAATCTAAACCCCAATCCTTTAAATCGGTATGGTTTCTGGCAACATTTAAAAAATCTCGTCTAACATGAGCCCAGCAAAATGCGAGAAGAATCGCCAAATTTAGTTTGGCCAACTTTTTGTAGGCGCCGTAGCGGTCGCAAATGAGAATAATGGTTTTGGCTATTAAATCGGCAAAATGCGACACAGGCACTTGTGCACTTCTCGTTGGATCCATCCGATAATAGATAACCGAGGCAGAGCGTATCAGCCACAGATACCAACGATGTCCGATTTTGCCTTCAACTTGTTGATAGACTTCCCAGCGAGTTTCATCACCATGAAATCGATTTTCCGTCATCTGCTCTAAACGCAGTGCTGTATAAATCGGCTCAAATAGAGGGATTAGTTTTTTTAGATTGTCGGCGATAGTTCCCGGGGAAATAGACAAGCCTAAGCTTCTAAAATCGTTCAAAGTGCGATTCACCGGTTGGGCATAGAGAAATTTCTTGATTAATATTTCTTCCCAGATTGAGTTAGCATAAACACTTTTACGCAGCAACTTTAACGGCGCAGGTGCGGTTATTATTTTGGGCCCTTGAGTGCAAGTGCAATTTTTTAGAAATTTTTGTCGGTTAATCCTGCGGATATGGGCTGCAACTTGAATTTCCATAATGTCGGATGTTTCTGGAGATAATGCCGTGTAGTCTTTTCGACATACGGGGCAAGCCGTTTCATCCAAAAGCACATCTTCATGAATAATGGGCAGATAAGGACGAGCCGTGCGTCCATGACCCACACCGCCTGCTTGCTGTCCTTTAGGCCGTTTTGAAGATGGCTCTACAGCAGGTTTATGCGATTCAGACACAGCCGAACCTTTTTCAGTTTTCTTACCATATAGACGTTGGTTTAAATCCCGGATGATGGCTTCTTTCTGCCGAAGCTGCGCCTTGAGCTCTTCTTCCCTGGTGACGGCCCTGGTATGCTGAGCTTTCCAGTATTGGCCTTGCCATTTGAGCTCTATATACTCTTCATAGGTTAGTGTAACCATTACCGGCGCCGCACAGTTAGACGCCAAAGCGAGGGGCAACGGCTGCGGCGAGACGGGCTGTAATTCTTGTATTGGATGATGGTTCATCCAATACTTATACATTATTTTTTCCGGTGTGTCCCGCGTTTTTGCCTACTTTATTGAAAATAATCGCTTTATTTTACTGTTCAGGGGCCGGGGTTGGTCGAATATTTACAATATTAACGTT
>JBIPMB010000035.1:0-15920 GCA_044369355.1 Gammaproteobacteria bacterium
ATGGATAAAACAATCACGGTAGAAGTAGTTCGTCTTGTGAGTCATAAAGTGTACAAAAAATACATCAGTATGCGACGAAAGTTCTATGCCCATGATGAGCAAAATATGTGCCAAATAGGGGATACGGTTAAGATAGCTGAGCATCGCCCTATTTCTAAGAATAAAAATTGGATGTTGGTTGAGATTATAGAAAAAGCGTCTTAGAGAGCTTTTTTATTGTACTCAGTAATATAAGTATGTTATACTCGCGCCCCTAGTCGTATACGGGGTTTTTGGAGCTAAGAAATGATTCAAATGCAAACTATATTGGATGTTGCCGATAATAGTGGAGCCCGTAAAGTGATGTGCATCAAAGTGCGCAAGGGACGCTATGCCAATATTGGCGACGTCATCAAGGTCAGCGTCAAAGAAGCCATACCTAGAGGTAAGGTGAAAAAAGGCGATGTGCTAAATGCATTAGTTGTACGTACTTCGAAGGGTGTGCGTAGAGGTGATGGTTCGGTGATTCGCTTTGATAATAACGCCGTGGTGATTTTAAACAATCAAAATCAACCTTTGGCTACACGTATTTTTGGCCCGGTGACACGGGAATTGCGCGGGGCATTCATGAAAATTATTTCATTGGCGCCAGAAGTTTTATAGTTGAGGATAACTTCTATGAATAGAATAAAAAAAGGTGATGAAGTCTACGTAATAGCCGGTCGTGACAAAGGCAAACGTGGCAAGGTTAGTAAAATTGAATTGGCTGAAAAACGTGCTTATGTAAAAGGGATCAATATGGTCACCAAACATAAACGCGGTAATCCACAACAAGGCATAGAAGGTGGACGTATTCAACAAGAAGCGTCTATAGATTTGTCCAATTTAATGCTGTGGGATCCAGTGGCAAAAGCGCCTTCACGTGTAGGGATCCGTGTGCTGGAAGACGGCAAAAAAGTTAGATACTACAAGAAGAGTAATGAAGTGGTCGATATTTCAGAAAAGACAGGATCATAGAAAACATGACAGCATATTTACAAGAATATTATCAGTCCAACGTTGTAAAACAACTAAAGGACAAGTTTGCTTATCGCAACGTGATGCAAGTGCCTAAAGTCACCAAAGTCGTCATTAATATGGGTGTGGGTGAAGCTGCAGCCGATAAGAAAATATTGGATTTTGCATTAGCAGATTTAGCTGCTATCAGCGGACAAAAAGCCCTTAAAACCAATGCACGTAAATCCGTTGCAGGCTTTAAAATCCGTGAAGGGTGGCCTATAGGTTGCAAGGTAACCTTGCGTGGCGAACGTATGTATGAGTTTTTACATCGCTTGATACACATTGCTATTCCACGGATCCGTGACTTTCGCGGTTTCAGTGTGCGTTCATTTGATGGTCGCGGCAATTATAATCTAGGAATTACCGAACAAATCGTATTTCCAGAGGTTAACTATGATAAGATCGACGCCATTCGCGGCATGGATATTACCATTGTGACCACAGCGGCTACGAATGCAGAAGGTGCGGCGTTATTGGCGGCGTTTCAATTTCCGTTTAAAGATTTGGAGAGAGTAAATTAATGGCTAAAACATCAAGCGTTGAGCGTGAAAAAAAACGCAGCAAGTTGGCAGAACGCCACAGAGCAAAGATTTTAGATATTAAAGAAAAATTACGAAAATTATATATTGAGGCCGCTGATCCTAGCGCCAATTTCGATACGGTTTATGAGCAAGTTGAGCAATTGCAAGAAAAATTGCAACGCATACCGCGCAATGCTCACGTGATCCGTGGTCGTAGACGTTGTCAAGTAACAGGTCGTGCGCGTGGTGTGTATCGTAAGTTTGGCATGTGTAAGAGTAAAGTCCGTGAATTCGCCATGTTAGGTTGGATTCCAGGTTTACGCAAAGCCAGCTGGTAAAGTTTTGTAGGGGCTGGAACATACGCCCCTTGCTGTAGGGGCGGCTCGTGAGCCGCCCTTATTAAAGTTGTAGAGGGCGATGTGAATCGCCCATTTTGAGTTAGTAGAAATCGTTTAAATACACTCAAAGCAGTTGATTTTTAGGTGCAAAGCTTAAGAGCCAAATGCGAAGAGTATTAGTGATACTACTTCGGTTAAATTGTAATAACAGGAGCAAGTCATATGAGTATGCAAGATCCGCTTGCGGACATGTTGACACGTATACGTAATGCCTTACAGGCTAAGCATAGCCAAGTAGCATTGCCTTCATCTAAATTAAAAATCGCTGTGGCGAAAGTTTTAATTGAAGAAGGCTATTTGTTAGCTTATCGAGTTGAAGGGGCTGAAAAACCCACTTTAATTCTCGATCTAAAATATTATCAAAATAAACCCGTCATTGAGCGCGTTAAGCGCGTCAGTCGTCCGGGATTGCGTATATACAAAGGTTTTGAGGATATGCCGCAATCTTTAGGTGGCCTAGGTGTCGTTGTCGTTTCTACCTCTAAAGGGGTGATGAGCGATCGAAAAGCGCGTGAATTACGCGTTGGCGGCGAAGTCTTGTGCTTGGTCTGGTAGGAGAAATTAACAATGATGCTATCTAGAATGGCCAGACGGCCACTTGAAATACAAAAAGGGGTTGATGTTGCTGTCGCCCAGGGCGTTGTTAATGTCAAAGGACAAAAAGGCCAATTGCACCATACATTGCCTAAAGGCATTGATGTCTCATTAGAAGAAGGGCACATACATGTGAAAGCATTGGGTAATGCTCCCAATTTACGTGTGCTGGCTGGTACTACTCGTGCTTTACTGAATAACCTGATCATCGGTGTTAGCAAAGGATATGAAAGAAAATTATTGTTGGTGGGTGTGGGTTATAGGGCGCAATTGCAAGGCGATACGTTGAATTTATCGTTAGGCTTTTCGCATCCAGTAACGTATAAAATGCCACAAGGTATTAGCTTTGAAGTGCCTTCACAAACTGAAATTGTGGTGAAAGGCATAGATAAGCAATTGGTAGGTCAAGTGGCGGCTAATATACGCGCTTTCCGTCCGCCGGAACCTTATAAAGGTAAAGGTGTTCGTTATGCAGATGAGGTCATTGTCCTCAAAGAAACGAAGAAAAAATAGGAATTAGAGTTATGGCTTTTGAAAAAAGTAGAGAAAGGCGCGCTCGCCGTAGTAAGAATCACATCAGAGCGTTGCAAAGTAAAGATAGCGCACTTATTCGCTTGGTGGTTTTTCGCAGCAATCAACATATCTATGGGCAAGCTTTGCAGTATGAGCCTGCAACACGCCAAACCGTAGTTGTGGCGAGTGCTTCGACTCTAGAAAAAGCGATTCAAACTGAAGTAGAGGCGAAAACGTCGAACATCGGTGCCGCGCAAAAGGTAGGGCAAGCTTTAGCACAACGTTTGTTAGAAAAAAATATCAAACAGGTTGCTTTTGATCGTTCTGGGTATAAATACCACGGCCGTGTTAAGGCGTTAGCCGATGCTGCACGTGAAGCTGGCTTAGATTTTTAGGGGTAGTGTCATGAGTGCTGTAGTAGATGTTAAATCAGATGGTTATATTGAAGAATTGGTGCATGTGCGCCGTGTTGCTAAGGTGGTCAAAGGTGGCCGTATCTTTGGTTTTTCCGCTTTAGTGGTAGTGGGCGATGGTCATAGGCGCGTTGGTATAGGCATAGGCAAATCACGTGAAGTGCCTGCAGCCATACAAAAGGCAACAGAAGCCGCCAAACGCAATATGATCACTATAGAATTAAATAATGATACTTTATTCCACGAAGTTAAGGCGAAACATGGTTCCAGTACGGTATTTATGAAGCCTGCTTCTGAAGGTACGGGTATTATTGCCGGTAGCGCGATGCGCTCCGTGTTCAACGTCATTGGCGTTAAAAATGTTTTGGCGAAAGTGGTGGCGGGATCCAGTAATCCTATCAACGTCGTTAGAGCAACATTGAAAGCACTGACCTCTATCCATTCTCCAGATTGGATAGCGGCAAAGCGCGGTAAAGCAGTACAAGAAATATGGAGAGAGGCCGAACATGAGCAAGTCTAAAACCGTAAAAGTTACTTTAAAGAAAAGTACTATAGGCCGCTTGGCAAATCATAAAGCTTGTGTAATCGGTTTAGGTCTGCGTCGTATAGGTCATACCGTTGAAGTGGAAGATACGCCATCCATTCGTGGCATGATAAACAAAGTCTCTTATTTGTTGGAAGTCCAGGAGTAACATGGTATGCATTTAAATACATTAAAACCTGCAGAAGGTTCACACAAAGTCAAGATCCGTGTTGGTCGTGGCCCGGGCTCTGGCGTTGGCAAAAATTGTGGTAAAGGTAGTAACGGTCAGAAATCACGTGGTAGTGGTAAAGTTGCCATTGGTTTTGAAGGCGGACAAATGCCTTTGCACAGACGTTTGCCTAAGAGTGGTTTTAACTCGTGGAAAAAACGTGCTACCCGCGAAATACGATTGTCGCAATTAGATAAGTTAAGTGCCACCGAAATAGGTTTGCAAGATCTAAAAGATATGGGCGTGGTTGGCCATAATGTAAAATTTGTTAAGGTTATTGCTACAGGTGCTATCAATAGGGCTGTGACCTTAAAAGGAATCGCCGCTACGGCAGGCGCTAAAGTATTGATAGAAGCCGCCGGCGGGCAGGTATTAATTTAAATATACTCACAGCATTTGCGTTTTAGGCGAGGCGCCTAGCTCCTGAACAAAAGGAGTGTATGTATCCATACATGACTGTTGTGATGGGGCATAGGCAACAAAGCATAAAACTCAAAGGCGAAGAGTAGAAAGGATAAAATTTTATGAGTGCTGCATCTCCTGCTACTTCAGGATTGAGTGAGCTAAAACAACGATTGTTGTTTTTACTGGTGGCGATTATTGTTTATCGTATAGGTACGCATATTCCTGTGCCAGGGCTGGATCCAGAGCGCTTGGCTGATTTCTTTAAAGCACAGGAAGGCGGTTTACTAGGCGTTTTTAACGTATTTTCCGGTGGCGCATTAAAACGATTTAGTCTATTTGCGTTGGGTGTGATGCCTTATATTTCGGCATCTATTATTGTACAGCTGATGACCTCAGTTGTGCCGCAGTTAGAACAGTTAAAAAAAGAAGGCGAGTCTGGACGACGTAAAATAAACCAATATACGCGTTATGGCACCTTGATTTTAGCGATGTTCCAAGCACTGGGTATGACAAAATATATAGTCAGCAATCACATTGCATTGTCACCAGATTTTGGGTTTTATTTGATTTCTACCCTCACCTTAGCCACAGGGACGATGTTTTTGATGTGGTTAGGTGAACAAATCAATGAACGTGGTGTGGGCAATGGAATTTCCTTGCTGATATTTGCCGGTATCGTATCGGGTTTGCCTGCCGCCGTTGTGCGTGTGCTAGAGCAATCTAGGCAAGGGCAAATGGATGTACTGGTGTTGTTGTTTGTAGCGGTGTTGATTTTGGCAGTTTTTGCCTTTGTAGTATTTGTAGAGCGCGGGCAACGACGTATTGCGATCCATTATGCTAAGCGCCAGCAGGGACGAAAAATATATGCGGCGCAGACCAGTCATTTACCATTGAAGGTCAATATGACCGGGGTTATACCGCCTATTTTTGCGATGAGTATTTTGTTGCTGCCTGGTTCATTAAGCCAGTTTTTAGGTGGTGTGCATGGCCTGGGCTGGTTGAAGAACGTGTCCTATTGGATGCAGCCTTCTAGCCCTGTTTATATGGTAGCGTATGCGGCTTGTATTATCTTTTTCGCATTCTTTTATGCGGCATTGGTGTTTAATCCGCGTGATACGGCCGATAATTTAAAGCGCTCTGGTGCTTTTATTCCCGGTATACGTCCAGGGGAACAAACGGCAAAATATATTGATACGGTTATGACGCGATTGACTTTGGCGGGGGCTATTTACTTAATCTTTGTAGCATTATTGCCGCAAATTTTGATTACTAAACTCAGTGTGCCTTTTTACTTTGGTGGTACTTCGTTATTGATCGTGGTAGTGGTGTTGATGGATTTTATCTCGCAAGTGCAAGCGCATATGATGTCTGTGCAATATGAGTCTTTATTAAAAAAGGCTAATACGAAAGGTAAGAATAGGCCGGGTGCAGGGTTATTGCGTTAATTTTAGATGGGCGCCTCGCTAGGCGCCCCTACAGAACGAGTCTCGGAACGTTGTGGGGCGGCGTGAGGCCGCCCCTACGAACTAGCCTCGGAACGTTGTAGGGGCGGCTCGTGAGGCGCCCGAGGGTAGAAGAGAAAGCTATTAATATTAGGGCTGGCCAAGTTTTGGTCAGATCTGTTAGATAGAGTCGATTTGGAGTGTATTATGAAAGTAAGAGCATCTGTAAAAAGAATGTGCAGAAATTGCAATGTTATTAAGCGCCGTGGTGTTGTGCGTATTATTTGTGCTGATGCCAAGCACAAACAAAGACAAGGCTAGAATGGGGGTATGCGTAAGGAACTCTTGCTTTTTATTGTAAAAGCAGGTATCCTTAGCCGCTATTTTTTAGATTAAGCATTAAAGTTGGGAGTATTCTATGTTTCGAATTTCCGGTGTTAATATTCCACCGAACAAACATATTTGCATTGCCTTGACCGCCATTTATGGCATAGGGCACACCTTGGCCGATAAGATTTGTAAAGCTGCTGAGGTTGAAGGACATCGTAAAGCTAAGGATTTATCAGAAGAAGATGTAGAGCGAATTCGTGAATGTATCGCTAAAGCGCAATATATAGTCGAAGGCGATTTGCGCCGTGAGGTGGCTACAAATATTAAGCGTTTGAAAGATATAGGTTGTTACCGTGGTGTGCGCCATCGTCGTGGCCTACCGGTACGTGGGCAACGTACCAAAACAAATGCGCGTACGCGTAAAGGTCGTAACCGTACTAGTACGGCAGCGGCATAGAATTATCAATTGGTATGGTGTGGAAGTAGAGAATTATGGCTGAAGTAGCAATTAAAAAAACGGCTCGAAAAATTAAACGGAAAGTAGTAGATGGGATGGTTTGCATCCAGGCTACTTTTAATAACACAATTGTAACTTTTGCGGATAAGCTAGGTAATGTAATTGCTTGGCAAACAGCTGGGGGCTCTGGCTTCCGCGGATCCAGAAAAAGTACCCCTTTTGCAGCCGGTGTGGCTACGGAAATTGCTGGTAAAAAAGCGATGGAACAAGGATTGCAAAATGTTGTTGTTATGGTGAAAGGACCCGGACCAGGACGTGAGTCCGCAGTTCGTGCCTTAGTGACCTTAGGCTTAAATGTGATTGGAATTAAAGATGTTACCAGGTTGCCGCATAACGGCTGTAGACCACGCAAGAAAAGACGCGTGTAAAGATAGTATTTGAGGAGTAGATAATTAGATGGCAAAATATAGAGGTCCTACTTGTAGATTAGCGCGTCGTGAAGGCATGGATTTAATGCTAAAAAGCAAGCTCAGATCATTAGAATCAAAATGTAATATGGAAATGGTTCCTGGGCAAAAAGTGGCGCGTCGTAGCCGCTTATCAACCTACGGTACCATGTTACGCGAAAAACAAAAATTACGTCGTATTTATGGCATGTTAGAGCGACAATTTAAGCGTTTCATGGATAAAGCGTCACGCACAAAAGGTTCTACGGGCACCAATCTTATACAATTATTAGAATGCCGCTTAGACAACGTTGTTTATCGTATGGGTTTTGCCAGCACGCGTGCTGAAGCACGACAAATGGTGAGTCATCGTACTATTCTTGTCAATGGCAGTATTGTCAATATCCCGTCTTACATAATGAAAGCGGGTGACATTGTTGAAGTGAAAGAAAAGTGCAAAGCACAATTGCGTATCAGAGCTGCGTTAGAAAGTCAGCAGCAATTGGGTTTTCCAGCGTGGGTAGAAGTAGATGTTGCCGCAGTCAAGGGCAAGTTTTCTGCAGTGCCACAGCGCGATGAAGTGCAATTAGAAATTAATGAAAATTTAATCGTTGAATTTTATTCACGATAATCCTGGGGGAATATTTTATGTTGCAAACGAGCTACGAACACAAAGCCTATGACCTGCAAAATCCCTATGAAGTTTTAGCCCCTAATAATATAGTGGTTAAAGAAATCGGTCGTAGTACCTATGAAATTGCATTAGAGCCTTTGGAAAGAGGTTTTGGTCATACTTTAGGTCACGTATTGCGCCGTATTTTATTGTCATCCATGCCCGGCGCTGCTGTAGTTGAAGTCAAGATAGCCAACGTATTGCATGAGTATAGCCCCATGGAAGGCGTACAAGAAGACGTGATTGAAATTTTGCAAAATTTAAAAGGGCTAGCATGCAAAATGCATTCTCGCCGTGAGGCCATTTTAAAAATCAATAAAAAAGGTCCAGGCATTGTTTATGCCGGGGATATAGAAGTGGATTCAGATGTAGACATTATCAACAAGAACCACGTTATTGCTCATTTGTCTTCTAACGGCTCGATTAGTTTAGAGGCGAAATTAGTCATGGGTAGAGGTTATGAAGCCGCAGTAAGCCGTTATCAAGACGAAGAAGAAGCTAAACCTGTAGGTATGTTGTTGGTGGATGCATCCTTTACGCCAGTTAAACGAGTTACCTATAGAGTTGAAAATGCACGCGTAGAACAACGAACTAATCTAGATAAATTGGTTATCGAATTGGAGACCAATGGTGCCATATCTCCAGATGAAGCCATCCGTAATGCAGCTACGTTGCTGCAACAACAATTGATGGCCTTTGTAGATTTAAAAGATATACATGGCCGTTCTGCTAGCCACATGTTACAAAATCTAGATCCTTTGTTAATGCGACCCATTGAAGATTTAGAATTGACAGTGCGTTCAACCAATTGCTTGAAAGCGGAAAATATCTTCTTTGTAGGAGATTTGATTCAGCGTACTGAAACCGATTTATTAAAAACGCCTAATTTAGGCAAGAAATCATTGACAGAAATCAAAGCCATTTTAACTGCAAATTCATTATCTTTAGGGATGCGTGTTGAAAATTGGGTTCAGCCCAGACGTATCATCAAAGCAGATGAAGACTTTGCTAAAAAAGCGGCCGCAGCAGCAGCGGCAGCGGCTGAACAAGAAGACAGTGATAAAGAATAGTAACTAAAATGAACGGGAAGAGATAAAAAAATGCGACATCGTAATAGTGGTAGAAAATTAAATCGCACCAGTGCTCATCGTAAGGCTATGTTTCAAAATATGGCGAATTCTTTATTAGAGCATGAGATCATTTCCACGACGCTTCCCAAGGCTAAAGACTTGCGTGGTATCGTTGAGCCATTGATTTCATTGGCTAAAATCGATTCATTGGCTAATCGTCGTTTAGCGTTTAATCGTTTACGTGATCGTAAAATAGTGACCAAGCTTTTCAACGAAATTGGTCCTAGATTTAATGCTAGACCCGGTGGTTATACTCGCGTTTTGAAAGCTGGTTTTAGACCGGGTGACACCGCTCCTATGGCTATTATTGAACTCGTGGACCGTTTAGATCAAGCGCCCGTGACTGTAGAATAGAGCTCTATTGATAGATAAGGGCGGTTCATGAACCGCCTGACGTGCGCTTCTTGTATTTAATACCTGTTTATTGTATAATAACGACCAATTTATAGGCTTTAGCGGGCTGAATAATGGAAAAAATGGTTAAAATAAAGTCTAAACACCCTATTCAAACGCTAATGAAACGAGCTTTTGACTTATTCCTCTCTTTGTTGTTATTACCCCTATTTTTATTATTCCTGCCTATAATTGGCTTACTGATCAAACTAGATTCTACTGGGCCTGTTTTTTTCCGTGATGAGCGTATGGGTCGTTGGGGCCAACCCTTCAAATGCTGGAAATTTCGTACCATGGTGGTGAATGCGGATGCGCACAGTTTGGCCTTAAGCGCACAAGATGATCGTATTACACGTGTAGGACAATGGCTGCGTAAGACCAGCTTAGACGAATTGCCACAAGTGATACATATCCTCCTAGGACAAATGTCCTTTGTGGGCCCTAGACCGCCAATCCTATGCTTAGCAGAGGCCTATACAAAGCACCAAGCCCAGCGCTTACAAATGCGCCCAGGTTTAACAGGTTGGGCGCAAATTAGCGGTCGCAATATCTTACCTTATGAAGAACGGCTAGAATACGATGTTTGGTATGTACAAAAATGGACCATATTACTAGACCTAAAAATTCTGCTCAAGACGCCTGGTGTGGTATTAAGCCAAAAAGGGGTGTATCAAATGACTTCTACTGGATTATCGGCCAGTCTACCGATTAACCAAGAATAGAAAAAATATTTTGCACCGTCATTGTGTTCAAAATGAACAAAAATATTGAAATCCGAATCATTTTCCTGTATAATACTCCCAACTTACAAGCATAGCGCTCTATGCATTATTCATAATACATTATTGCAGGACCCGCCTCACGGCTTTATTTTTTAGACAGTGAGGTCATACATAGGAGAAAAAAATGACGGTTGTAGCCAATAAACGATCACTGATGTCTTTGTACTCGGAACCTACCGATCTGCAATCGCATTGTGTGCGTATTGTTATTGCCGAAAAAGCTTTAGCGGTAGACATCATCGATCTCAAATTTGAAGATCGTGCTGAGGAGCTATTAAGCCTAAATCCATACCAATCTGTACCCACCTTAGTGGATAAAAATTTGGTTTTATATCAATTAAATATCATCTTAGAGTATTTAGATGAGCGCTTCCCGCACCCGCCATTAATGCCAGTATATCCCGTGGCACGAGCGGAAACACGCTTACGTTTGTCGCGGATTGAAAAAGATTTATTTGGCTTATATCAGCAAATAATGACCGCTAAAGAAGAAGCTTATAGAACGTTAGCACGTCAGCAATTGCGTGATTCTTTAATTACCATTGCACCTGCATTCAAGAATAATTCTTATTTTTTAAGCGACGATCTAACCCTAGTCGATTGTTGTTTATCGGCATTATTGTGGCGTTTGTCTTATGCTGGTATTGAATTGCCTAACCACGCGCGCGCAGTTACAGAATACGCACAACGCATGTTTGAGCGTGAAACATTTTACAGTAGTTTGAGTAGCGCCGAGCATGAAATGCTAGTTTAAGGAGAAATAACCCTATGACAACATCAACTAAACCTTATCTAGTCCGCGCTTTATACGAATGGATGCTGGATAATAATTTAACTCCCTTTGTGGCCTTGAATACAACCATTCCTGGGGTCAAGGTTCCGGTACAATACATTAAAGATGACCAAATTGTTTTGAATGTCTCTCCGGCCGCAACCCAAGATTTAAGTTTAACCAATCAAAATTTGTCGTTTTGCGCTAGTTTTTCCGGCCTTTCACACGCTATCGAAGCGCCTATGCGCGCTTTAACTATGATTTATGCTAAGGAAACAGGGCAGGGCATGGCTTTCGATATTAGCGTCGAAGAAGAAGAGGAAGGGGATAATAGCGGTGGCATTATCGGGGAAGACAAGCCGGGTACACCGCCTAAATCACCAGGACCGAAGGGTAACCCTAAAAAGCCTATTCTAAAGGTCGTGAAATAGATCTTAGGGCCTATAGCCAATGGCTACAGGCCCTAGCTAAAACTGTGGGTTTTGTGATATCCTTGCGATAGTTTAAATAGTTTAGTCCAACAAGTCATCCTGTGACAGGAGCAGTTCTAAGCATGAACAAAACATTGCAAATCAAAGAGATGGCACTACCCCTAGGTAGTTTAGAAACGTATATCCAGCGCGCTTATGTGGTGCCGGTATTAACGGAAGCGCAAGAGGCAGCGCTTACTTTGCGTTTTTACGAGCAAGGCGATTTAGACGCGGCGCGGCAACTTATTATGGCCCATCTGCGCTTTGTAGTACGCATAGCCAATGGTTATTTGGGCTATGGTCTGCCATTAAACGATTTAATCCAAGAAGGCAATATCGGGTTGATGAAAGCGGTTAAGCGTTTTAATCCTCATATGGGTGTGCGCTTGGTCTCTTTCGCTATTCACTGGATCAAAGCCGAAATTCATGAATATATAATCCGCAATTGGCGCATCGTTAAAGTTGCAACGACTAAAGCACAACGTAAATTATTTTTTAATTTGCGTAATGCCAAGAAAGAAGTCGGCACCTCCTTTACAGCAGATGAAGTCGCTGCCTTAGCCGCAGAATTAAATGTTTCTCATAAAGATGTGCGTGAAATGGAAATACGTATGTATGCACATGATATGGCTTTTGACGCGCAAGACGACGATGACGATAGCGCCGCAGTAGCGCCAGCACATTATTTAGAAGACATGCGTTTTTCCCCTAATTTACAAGTTGAGAACAACGACGAAGAAGGTCACAGACTACAAAATTTATATGCGGCTTTAGACTGTTTAGATGAACGTAGTCGCGATATAGTGAGTGCGCGTTGGTTGGTGGATAAAAAAGCCACTTTAGAAGATCTCGCTGCTCGTTATCAAATTTCAGCAGAGCGCGTACGCCAAATTGAGAAGATGGCTATGCAGAAGTTAAAAAATCATATGCAGGAATATATAGAAGCGTAGACCGTCATTATAATGACGAAAAGGATAAAACCATGAAAAGGATGCTTTTTTATATTACTGTATTGTGTTTAATAACATCTGTCTCGTGGGCGATGTTTTGCAATACCTCACAAGGTACTAATGGTTGGATTGATCATGGTATGAGTCAGCAAGCTATTCTGGCGGCTTGTGGGCAGCCTGATAGCGTAGTGGAAATAGACAAAAACAATAAGCATTTGAATGTTACACAATATTGGAGCTATCAACAGCAAAGCAAGCAATTTTTACCGCAGACAGAAGTACCAGCACCATACACCCAGATGAAAGTGAATACTGCGGGCAATACTTTGGTCGTTGAGCTCTATAATAACCACATCACCAGCCTGGCAGTCAATGGTACATTTGTTTCATCGGGTGGTTGCCCTAATGGTGGTTTTGTGCGTGTCGGGGATACCGCTAGAATGTTAGCTGCGCGTTGTGGTACAGCGACACAAGTGAGTTATCAATATGAGAAGGTAGACACTTCGGCATTACCACTCATTACACAATGGACATATCAATTGCAAGGGGGACGATCTTTAACGATTCAATTTCAACAGGGCGTAGTGAGTGAGCTTAATCAATAACAATAACTGGAAAGTCTTAGGTATCGAAACTTCTTGCGATGAAACCGGCATCGCACTTTACGATAGTGAGCACGGTATTATAGCCGATGCGCTTTATAGCCAAGTGGAATTGCATCAACGATATGGCGGCGTGGTTCCTGAATTAGCCTCACGTGATCATATACGCAAAACTTTGCCATTGATTGAAACCGTCTTAAATAAAGCAGGAATAAGCGCACAAGAGTTGAATGGTATTGCTTATACCGCCGGTCCCGGTTTAGTAGGCGCTTTATTAGTCGGTGCCTTATTGGGGCGTAGCATTGCCTATGGTTTGAATATCCCTGCTATAGGGGTGCATCATATGGAAGGACATTTATTAGCCGCCTTATTGGAAGCAGAAAAACCCGAATTACCTTTTTTAGCTTTACTAGTCTCCGGTGGGCATACCTTACTCATTGAAGTTGCAGCCTTAGG
The DNA here is from genome assembly GCA_044369355.1 of Gammaproteobacteria bacterium. Classification (GTDB taxonomy): domain Bacteria; phylum Pseudomonadota; class Gammaproteobacteria; order UBA1113; family UBA1113; genus VFKP01. The sequence continues at coordinate 13,538 of JBIPMB010000035.1, forward strand.
CGTTTATAAAATCTTGGGACAATCCATAGACGATGCCGTGGGCGAAGCTTTTGATAAGACAGCTAAGTTATTGGGCTTAGGCTATCCCGGCGGTCCGGCATTAGCCCGTTTGGCGGAACAAGGAGATGCTAAACGTTTTCGTTTTCCTAGACCCATGACAGACAAAGCGCATTTGGATTTTAGCTTCAGCGGTCTTAAAACGCATGCGATGGTGACGTATAAAGCTTTATTGGCACAAGGCGAAGATACTGAGCAAGCGCGCGCCGATATTGCTGCAGCCTTTCAGGAAGCCGCAGTAGATACCTTATTACTTAAATGCAAGCGAGCGCTAACTCAAACAGGGTTGAAGCAATTGGTGGTTGCCGGGGGTGTTAGCGCCAATCGTTTATTACGGCATAATCTACAACAATTTATGCAACAGCACGACGGCAAAGTATTTTTCCCGCGTTTAGAATATTGCACCGATAACGGCGCCATGATCGCCTACGCGGGCTATTTACGTTTACAAGCGGGCGAACGTGCAGAATTAACTGTAGGCGTAAAACCGCGTTGGCCATTGAGTGAGTTGAAAGCGATTAACTCTATATATTCGCTATAGCGAGCCTAACCCCCTGACCATATTCTGCAGCCACTTTATCAAACAATAAGCACTGACGCTCAACAATGTGTGGTGGTACACCTTTCATGGCGGCGGCAATATTGTCGAATAAACGTTGTTTTTGAGCTTTATCAAATAAATTAAACAAAGCGCGTGGTTGAGTAAAATCATCCATACTTTGGCCTGCGCCATCTTTTTGCGCATAGCGCGCGGCATCTCCTGAAATTTTTAAAGGAGGCTCGGCATAAGCGGGTGTTTCTACGGCACCATTCATGCTATTGGGTTCATAGTAAGCATCGGTGGCACCGGAACGCTGCCCCATAAAATTCATGGCGCCATCTTTATGATAATGATGCACGGGGCATTTAGGCGCATTGACAGGCAAGGATTCATAATGAGTACCCAAACGATAACGGTGTGCGTCGGCATAGGAAAAGATACGTGCTTGCAACATTTTATCGGGAGAAAAGGAAATACCCGGCACTACGTTGGAAGGTGCAAAGGCCAGCATTTCAATTTCACAGAAATAATTATCCACATTACGATTTAATTCTAAGATACCAATGGTGATGGGCGGGTAATCGGCATGAGGCCATACCTTGGTTAAATCAAACGGATTATAAGGCGTTTTTTCAGCATCTGATTCGGGCATGATTTGAACTTGCATCTCCCATTGCGGAAAGTGGCCTTGCTCTATAGCACCATATAAAGCTTCTTGATAACTTTCACGACTTTGGCCTATAACCGTTGCCGCTTCAGCATTGGTATAGTGTTTATGGCCTTGGCGGGTTTTAAAATGAAATTTTACCCAGAAACGCTCACCTTTAGCGTTAATCAAAGAATAAGTATGTGAACCAAAGCCATTCATGTGCATAGGCGAAACGGGTAAACCGCGATCTGACATTAAGATGGTGACTTGGTGTAAGGATTCGGGCGATAAAGACCAAAAATCCCACATGGCGGTAGGGGAGCGCAAATTGGTTTTAGGATGGCGCTTTTGCGTGTGTATAAAATCGGGAAATTTATAAGGGTCACGTACGAAAAACACGGGCGTATTATTACCGACCATATCCCAGTTGCCTTCTTCTGTATATATTTTTAAAGCAAAGCCGCGTACATCACGTTCGGCATCGGCCGCGCCCAATTCACCAGCGACAGTTGAAAAACGGGCGATTAGAGGCGTTTCGGTACCCTTTTGCAATACCTTTGCCTTGGTGTATTGTGAAATATCCGCGGTGATAGTGAGTTTACCGTGAGCTCCCCAGCCTTTGGCGTGAACGGGACGTTCTGGAATGCGTTCACGATTTTGGTGAGCAAGCTTTTCTAATAGTTGATAATCTTGCAATAATACTGACCCGTGTGGGCCCGCCGTGATGGAATTTTGGTTATCGGCAATAGGGGCGCCTGCAGTAGTGGTTAACTTAGGCTTGTGTTTGTCTGACATAGCTATGGACTCTCCTTTGAACATTTGCTGTATAAGTGTATGAGTAACTACTTTCTTCCCTCCCCCTAACGGTTGACGCTCGGTTATAAATTGATAAACCGAGCCGCGACCGTTAGGGAGCGGAAGGCGAAGATATACTCTAATGTATCCAATATACGTTTTTCTTACTACAAGGCGCGAGTAGTTACGTGTATGAATTATAACAGATTTAGTTGTTGAGTTCTACATTTTGTGAATCACACCAGCAATTCTCGGTGAAGGTCAAAATATAAACATAAGCTTTAAAAAGGGCTTAAATACTATCAAGCTTGGTTTCTTTTGGACAAAATGCTTGCTGTCCA
>JBIPMB010000163.1:0-4845 GCA_044369355.1 Gammaproteobacteria bacterium
TACCTATTAAAGACATCTTTCTATACCCTTTGGCTCGAAATTTTAGGGCATTATTGAAAAAATAGCCTATTCTCCTGCCGGGGTTAGTCGAATATTTACTATGTCTATAAACTGTTCATCCTAGTATCAGGGGATCAATGGTTTTTGTGTTCTTTTTTGTAAAAACATATTCTCCTTAAAATCTGCTCATATCTCATAATAAGAACCAATCGCCATCGTTTGGTTATAAGGCAATTTAAAAAATTCAATATCTAACACAGCATTGCGCATCAAGAATGCGTAGCAAAACACCAACTATACCCTTCTGGATCTTGCAGCGAGCACATGCGATCACCCCAAAACGTATCTTCGGGTTCTGTCAAAGATTTTGCGCCGTGTTTTACCGCGTGATGATAAAAGTCGTCGACATTGTCTACATAAACATACAAAGTAATAGGCGATTCAACGCCACTGGAAGCGGGTGCTTTTGTGGTGCACTCCCACGCCCCTTGCTTACCCATCATTAATAATTGACCCTGATACATCATCTCGACATGCCAAACAGTGCCATCTTCACCAGGTGCTAGTTCTTTCACTTCAAACTTAAAAGCCTTTTGATAGAACTCAGCTGTTTTCTCAGGATGCTGCAAGGTCAGATAAGGTGTAATCCAAGGTGCTTGCGCTGGACGTGGTGATTTTTGTGTCATAAATATTCCCCTAAAAAATAATTGTAGCTCATGCATTTCTGTTTAATATCAGTGCAGAATTAACAATACACTATACTATTCTTTTCTGCAATATACTCAAAAACGATCGGTTGATTGGTTATTGGTTGCCGTGCAATTTTGCTATAAAAATGCTACACTTCTGATATATATAAAAGGGAACTGGATACAACATGGCTGTAAGTTATATCTATTATGAACAACCTTTGAACGAATTGGTGCGTACTTGCCTGCGTTTGGAATATTTGTCTAGTTTGTTAGATTACTATTTGGAAACCTCTAAAGCGGGATCGGCCCACGCCGCGCTGGCTACTTTATTGGATATTTTGCAGATCTTAGACCGTCCTGACATTAAAACTAAGTTTATTGCTGAATTTCATCGCTATGTAGAAAATTTTCAACAGTTCAAAGATAATCCAAATGTAAATGATCGGTCATTAAAATTAGCCTTGGATGAGCTGCACCACTTGATTGAATTATTACAGCCCAAATACGGCAAATTTGCTCATGAGGCACGGGATCACTGCTTTATTACCAATATACGGCAATATTTTTTAACCCCTGGCGGCACTTGTAATGCCGATCTACCCCAATATCACTATTGGCTGAATCTCTCTCCAGAAAAGCAACAAATTTATCTAAAGCGCTGGATTGCCGAACTAGACGAACCTTATAAAGCAGTACGTTTGCTCTTAAAATTGGCTCGTGACAGCACTAGAGAAAGCAAATTAGTCGCTGAAAATGGCTTTTATCAAAAGAATTTGTCGCCAGAACGTTTTTGTCCATTAGTACGCATCGCTTTAGAGCGCAATAGTCTCGTTTATCCTGTCATGAGTTTAGGCCGACATCGCTTAGTGATTCATTTTTACACAGCAACCATAGACGATAAACCACAACAAGCTAAAGAAAATATAAGTTTTATTTTGATGGATTGAGAATCACTCTTCTAAACAGTAGAAATAATAACTTCGTTTATTCTCTACTTCATTTTCTACTATTTTCGCACCATGGACTTCGTTTTCAAATCCCGGAAAAGCATTGTCGAAACTTTCTAATAGCTTCAAAAAGTTTAAAATATTGCTGTGTTTTTGGGTGATGCGCTCACCGGGCATAATAATAGGAATTCCAGGAGGGTATGGCGCTACCATGGTCAACACAACCTTGTCTAATAATTCATCTATAGGCACACAACACCAATGCCCAGAAATTAAGGCTTGATAAGCATCGTGCGGAGTTAATACCGGCTCAGGTAAGGTGTCATAGGCATTCATCAATAAAGTAGCTGCTTCTCGCCCCGTTAAAAAGGCATGCATTTCTTTTGCTAAATCTTGCAAGGTCATTTTTTTATAACGCGTGGCATATTCCTGTACCAAAGTGGGAAACGCTTTTTTTAATGATGCATTTTGATTAAATTGGTCTTTAAATTGTTCTAATTGCGTTAGCAGAGTTAAAGCCTTGCTTTTATTAACGCCTATAGAAAATAAAAACAACATGCTATAAAAGCCCGTTTTCTCATCTACCACACCATTTCTTATTAAATAACGGCTAACTATAGGCGCGGGAATACCAAAATCTTGGGCCGTCGCGGTTTCATCTATACCAGGAGTTAATACTGTAACTTTGATGGGGTCTAAAAACAAATGGTTTTCATCCATTTTGGAGAAACCATGCCAAGGTTTTTTGGCACTTAACTTCCATATGGCGTCACTATGAGTAGGATCTTTTAAGAAATGGTCGTCTTCAGCTAAGTAGATACTATCCACTTCATCGGGTTGCCATAGCGTAAATGCCCAGTTATTTGGCCCTTCATTTTTCTTATCGTATTGATTGATTTTATTAAATTCTAATCGAAAAGCTATGGCTATAGCCATAGCCTCGGACATCAGCTGTACCCCAGAGAGACCTGCCATCATACGTGAAGATACATCCAGCGAAGCGATAATTCCATATTGAGGCGAAGTGGAAGTATGCATCATAAAGGATTCATTAAAAATTTCACGTTCGATTGCACCTGTACCTTGTTTAAGATGGATCATTGACGCTTGTGAAAATGCAGCCAGCAATTTATGAGTTGATTGAGTGCTCAATACCGTAGGTTGTTTCTCTAAGGTACTGTCACTCATCGCAAATTTACCTTTGTAAAAAGGATGAAACTTTGCATAAGGAAACCAGGCTTCATCAAAATGAATATAATTGATGCCCGCAGCTAATAAATCTTGTTTGATATTATCCACATAATAAACCAAACCATCATAGGTGCTATTGGTGATAACAGCTAAGCGCGGAACAACATCTTTATTGTCTATTAAGGGGTTGTCCACTATTTTTTGCCGCAAAACTTTCTGACTAAATTCGCTTTTTGCTATACCACCAATAATACCATACGCATTGCGGCTAGGCTTAAAATAAATGGGAATTACATTCGCCATGGTCAAGGCGTGTTGCAAAGATTTATGACAGTTTCTATCGATGACAGCCACATCATGCCCTCTAGCAATGGCCATAAAAACTATTTTATTAGAGGTTGAAGTGCCATTAGTTACAAAGAAAGTTTCATCAGCACCAAAAACCTGTGCAGCGTAGGCTTCTGCCTCACCTACTACACCGCTGTGTTCCAGCAAGGATCCCAGTTCAGGTACTGAGATGGATAAATCGCTTCTAAATGCGTTTTCACCATAAAAATCGTAAAATAATCGCCCTGTGGGAGATTTTAAAAATGCGACGCCACCCATATGCCCAGGCGTGTGCCAAGCATATTTATATTCTAACGTGTATTTCACTAAAGCTTTAAAAAAAGGTGGTAACAAACGTGCTAAATATTTAAATACCTGCTGGTGTATACGTCCTGCTAAAAATGCAGGCGTATCATCATAGCGCCAAATAATGCATTCGCACTCTTAAAAAGTTAAGATGTAAAGTGTTCGTTAAAATATTAATGGGAATTTCTGCATTAATATCGCGGATCCGTTCTATGAAATTCGCCATATCCTGTTCTTGTGTTTCTTCAGGAAAACACTCTAAATTAACGATAATACCGCCTAGGTCTCGTTTAGCTTTGAGTAGTGCCAACACATCGTTGACTTCTTCATAGTGTAAAACAGCAAGTCCTTCGTTCTCAAAGGCTTGCATTAACTCTGGGCTAGCATAGGTTAAGCCTCGATGTGCTTGACTGGCCACATCGAGCAAAACAATAGGAAATAGTTTTAAATTGACATTGATCATGTTGTTAACCTTCTTTTATTCCACAACACCCAGCTGTATGCTGGAATGCCTAATAATAGCACAATTAAACCCCAAAAGACTATCCTATTCCCTTCGCCTAAAATAGCCCAAAAAATATAGCCCATCACGGCGATACTCATAAGCGTTTCTAATTTATGGTATTTATTCGTTTTGACCGTTTCATCTTGAAGAAAAACACTTAAAGCCACCGCGGAATAAAGATAAGGTAATAAGGTTAAAAAGACTGCTACTGAGGCAATAATCTGGAATTGTTTACCTAGATTAGTCGAGTGTGTTAATAACAGTAAAATACTCATCAATATGCTAATGACAATTAAGCCTTTAGCAGGTACATCATGTCGATTAGTTTTAGCAAACACATTGGGGAACAATTTATCATCGGCAGCCGCTTTTGCAGACCCCCCTACCAATAAAATCCAACCGCCTAAAGATCCCAAACAAGCCACAATCGCACAAATACTGACAATGCGTCCTGCTCCTTCTCCCAAAGTCATGGTCGCTACCAATGAAAATGGTGCCGAAGAATGCGCCAATAAGGTGTTAGGGACAATCCCCATAATCGCCGCCGAACTTAAGCAATAAACTATGGCCGCAATCAAGGTCCCTGCTATAGTGGCTATAGGCACATCCCTTTTAGGGTTACTTGACATGCCCGCGCATACTGCTGCTGATTCCACGCCTATAAAGGCCCACAAGGTTAATGCTGCGGAATGGCTAATAGCCCAGAAATCACTGTGTGTACTAACATTGTAAGCACTCATAAAAGTCGTTTTATCAAACCAAAACCAGCCTAATGCTGCTGTACCTATTAAGGGGAGAAACATCACGCAACTGGTGAAAGAAATAAGTCTTCCCAATGTCCTAGCACCAAAAAAATTAACGATGGTAAAAAACCAAA
>JBIPMB010000337.1:0-4843 GCA_044369355.1 Gammaproteobacteria bacterium
GACAAGCTCGGCTAAATCGCTCAATTCAGGCCGATCAAGCTCCGCAGCAAGCCGTGCCATCGCGCCAACGTTTCGCAGATGGTCGGCCAACAAAAAACGCCGGTCTCCTCGATCAGGTCGAGCGATCGGCGTTTCTGCATCGAATCCTTCGGCAGAGTAATCGAAAGATGAAAGCGTTTCAATTCGGTCAGTGCTTGATTCTGACATTGTTCGCCTCAGCCTAGTTTGTGTTCAGCACATTAGAATAATGACTTTTATCTTATGGATAACTATGGAGCAAAAGCACATTATCGTGTTTGACGTTTGGGGCGATCGTGCCCTGTTCACGCGACCCGAATTCGCAGCGGAGCGTGTAACCTACGATGTCCCGACACCAACCGCAATGCAGGGGGTGGCGCAGTCGATTTATGCCAAACCCGAATTTGATACGGAGGTCATCGCGATCGAGGTACTGCAACGCGGACGTAAGGAAGCCTATCGGGGAAATTTCGTGAAATCTAAGGCAAACCAAAGCCTGACCCCGATCGATATCACCGCTGATCGCACCCAGCGAGCCTCAACCATCCTACGAGACGTGGCCTACCGCGTTCGTTTGCAGTTGCTGGCAAACGAGCACACAGACGATCTCGCGAAACATTTCAGCATCTTTCGTAAGCGACTGGATAAGGGTCGGTGTTTTCAACGCCCCTACCTGGGCTGTCGTGAGTTTGCAGCGTTCTTCTCTCACCCGCGTGAAGGAATCGAGCCAATCAGTTGGTCGGAAGAACTGGGACTATTGCTCACCGGCTTTCAGCAGCGCGATCCGATCGGTGTCCCGATTTTCTCGCGAGCATGGGTCGATCACGGCTGTGTTAAATGGGAACCGCTATGTTAGGCGCTATTGCTCAATTTGCCTCGAACGCGATCGATCCGGCATCCGGTAGCCCGCTACTAGAAACCGTGCCAATCGGCTATGGCGTCGGGTCGGTGATGTGGGCGTTCGATCGTCAAACCGGTTGGCAGTGTCTCGACCCAGATTACGACCCAACCGGCAAACCCCCCAAGCAAACCCAGCGGCTCATCCTGCCTGAACTGCAACGCAACGCCACTGACCCTAAGTTGATCTCAGATACCTTCGAGTATCTACACCCCACCCACAAACCTGCACGGGCTACGGTGTGGCGTGAATTGGTACGTCAGTGCGAAGCGGATACGGGCGTAGATCTGGGCTGGGTGATCACGGCAGCGGATGATGTTAATCACTACCCCGCCAACTACAGCACCAAAGATCGCGTCACGTTTCGAGATGGTGGCATCGAGATCACCGACAGACCCAAAGTTCGTGATTGGTGGCAAACGCAGCACCGTAATCGGTTCTGCGTGATAGATGGCCTGTGCCATGTCTCTGGCGAAACTGTGCCGCTCACCACCAAGCTGGAAAAGGTGAAAGGTTGCCCCGGTGCGAATGGCTCCGGCGCATCGATGACGACCAACTACCGACCTGCGTTTCAATCCTGGAACCAGGGCGAAGATCACGCCTACGTCAGCTACAAGCTAAACCACGCGGTACGGGTTGGGCTGGAGGCGTTGTTGTCTGATCGCGAATCGTGCCTACGGTTAGGTTCGATCGCCTGGATCGCCTGGACAGAATCCAGCCCGTTTCAGCTCGACCCCCTGAGCTATCCCGCAGACCCGGCGACGTTCATCAAATCGCTCGACGTGTTCAAAGCGCGATCGATATCCACTGATACCCATCAGCTCCATATCGCCTGCTTACGTGGTGATGCAGGCCGGATCGCGGTGTTGCATTACAGCGCCGATGAGCCGATCACGATCACCGAAAACATCAAGCACTGGTTTGCGGTACAAGCTTCGGTGTTTGACGGTGAGTCGAATCTAACTCAAGCGAAAAAGGGACAAAACACGAAGCCGATGCCAATGGCGTTCGGACTGAAGGCACTGATAGAGGCAACGTTATCTCCTGGCCAGAAGGTCAACGATCGGACGGGCGATATTAACGCGCTAATGCGATCGGCGTTGTTTGCTCGTCCATTGCCGTCCCAATTGCTCGCTCGACTCCTCTCTCGATTATTCAATCCTGCTAACAAAACGACTCGCGCTCAGCGATCAATGTTGGCCTTATGTCTCAACTATCAACCTATGTCTCAATCACTCTCGGACGCAGATCGCCAGGTTGCACGACTTCATGGTCGGCTGTTAGCGCTTTATGCCCAAGCACAAAAGAAAGCGAACGGCATGGGCGATATCGCGCAAACGATGGCCTATCGCTCATTGGCACGGTATGGCAAAACGCCTCATGTCCTAAGCCTGCGTTTAGCGGAGGCACTAGGGCCGTGGAGATCGAAGCTAAACCGTAACGGCCAAGATGACTGGCTGGTCAATGAAATTCAGCGAGTGCAATCAGAGCTGGCCGAGTACGAAACGCCAACCTCATTTTCTCTGTACCAGCAGGGAGAATTCGCGATGGCATTCACTGCCGAATTAGCCTACAAGCCCAAAGAAAAAAGCGAGCCCGCAAAATAGCCAGATCGTGACGCAACTAGGCTTGACCTGGTTGTTGATTTGAAACTCACTTCCAAAAAACACAATCCCACGGTATCAAAATGCAACTTCCCTCCATCATTCTCGACCCCACGAAAAAGCACGATGTAGTGTGGCTGTTTGACTGCACCAACGGCAACCCGAACGGTGACCCGGATGCAGAAAATATGCCGCGTCAGGATTACGAGACCAATTACGGCTATGTGACGGATGCTTGTCTCAAACGAAAGATCCGTAACTTTGCTGAAGCGAATAGCGAGTCCATCTTTGTTCGTGAAGGGTCGGCGCTAAATGAGGCGATTAATAACGCTGTGGCATCGGTTGGTGCTTCTAAGTCAAAGCCAAAAGCAAACGAGGCGGCTGCTGTGATGTGTGAGCGTTTTTTTGATGTCCGCACGTTTGGCGCAGTAATGTCTACGGGTGACAATGCGGGGCAAGTGCGTGGCGCATGGCAGGTGATGTTTGGTCAGTCGATCGATCCCATCTCACCACAGTCGATTACGGTAACGCGCTGTGCGGCCACGGACACAAAAGAGGGCAAGGATAATAAAACGATGGGCCGTAAGACATTCATTCCCTACGGTCTGTACCGTACGGCGGCGTTTTTTAATCCTGCTCTAGCGCGAAAGTCGGGCGTTACTTCAGAGGATCTAGAGCTGACGTACCGTGCAATGCTTGATTGCTTTGAATTTGATCGCAGCGCAGCTCGTGGATTGATGGCCACCCGATCCTTGGTAGTGTTCTCCCACACGTCAATATGGGGCAACGCTCCAGCACATGAGTTACTGGAGTCGGTTTCAGTGAAGCTGAAGACAGATGAGCCACCACGATCGTTCTCAGATTATTCGTTGTCGCTACCGGAGACGTTGCCGGAGGGAGTGACGATGACGGTGTTGCGCGAGTAAGAAACTGTAGGGGTTGAGGCGACACAAGATTCAGTCTTAACCCCTACCCTGTTTGGGCTTTGTACGTTAGTGCTTTTTTAGTTTTCGCGCAAATGATGCAAACCGTTTAAATCTGGCTGTTGTTCTAAAATTGAAGTTGAAATCGATCACTACAGCTATGGTTTAGGGGATTTAGAGCCAAATCGCTGTAATGCTTGCTGTGCTTTGATTTAGGCTGATTTATTTTTGATCGATTATTGGGATTTAGCCTCAGTAATGCGATCATAAATCTGCAAGACACAGCGCAACACAATGCAACACAAATTCCAAACACGAACGCTCTCGATCCGACTGCCCCAAGACTTAGCCGACCGCCTGGACGAGGTGGCTACCCGGCACGGCATAACCCGAACTGCCGTATTGACAGAGATTCTGGCCGGGGCGATCAAGACCTTTCAGCCTGCAAGACAACCAGCAACACGAACAGCAACACGACCGCATGACGATATGCTCTCAGGTGCGATCGAGGCGATCCGAATCGAGCTTGATGAAACGATTGATCGGGTCGCCAGACTTGAACGTGCAACACGACCCGCAACACAGACAGCAACACGACTGCACGACGATGCAACACGCGACGCCCAAACTTTGACCACGCAGGAGTTGATCGAGCGCTACGGTTGGTCGCCAAAAAACGGCACACGCAACGCCCGAAAAAATGGCTGGATCGAGGTGGGGCAAAAAGGCAAGGAGATCCTATGGCAACAGCAGCGACAAGGCTAAGGAGTTCGATCGATCGCCCCAAGCGACACACACCCCCGATCTATACACAAGGGGCTGACCATGTTTGAACCCAAAAATTTATATGTCCGTTTAAGCCGGATATAACGGTGGACATGTCCGCAAAATACGGCTTAATCGGGCAAAATCGACACGTTAGATCGCGCTCAATTCGATATGTCCGCGATCGGGGCGATCACCTGACGATTTTCGGGCGATCGGGGCGGACGATTTAGCCGGTTAAGACCCCCGCCCGTCCCCGCCGAAAAATAATTTTTCAGACGGCAAAATCGGGCAAATTCGGGCAAAATCGGCGATATTCCAGCAGGAACCGCCACGAAGTCTAGTTTGCTCGCGATGGCTCCTGTATTAGCGGGGTGAGAGGGTGAGAGAGGGGGGGGTGAGCGGTGAATTAGGCGATCGCCAAGCCGGAATCAATTCGATCTAGCGCCTTTAGTAGCGGCTCAAAGTGTGCGATCGGGAAATAGGCGAGGGACGCCAGGGTGAGTGCGTCGCCAAATTCAGCGCGGGCAGTATCGATCGCCTCAAGGACGAGTTGCGCTGCTGCGTCTGGGTCTTCGGTAGCCAGGGTGTCCGCAACGCTGAAACACTCTTGTAGCAAGGCTCGTAGCTGTTCA
>JBIPMB010000036.1:0-15751 GCA_044369355.1 Gammaproteobacteria bacterium
GTTCTGAATCAGTTGTTGATGCTGTAATAAGTGCGTGTACTCCCAGTGAAAAATACTTGTCTACTACATTTTTTATAGACTCTACTCTAAAAGCACTTATTTGTGTTGCGGCTGTTATGCAGCTTTATCCGGAAACAGCACTGGCAGGATTTTCTATGGCTGCAATGCTTTTTGTGTTAGTTGCAATGAGTGTAATTTTAATCTGGTTAAATGATCGTGCGGACGTAGAAAATGCTAGCCTTCGGTCAGAGCTATTACAAAATGCTAATATTCAAGCCCCTGTATATGTTACAGTAGATAGCGCCAGTAATGACTCTGATGGACCATCAAAACCATCTGACCGGACTCCATTACGCGAAAATGTTCAACTGTCGCAAAATCAACTAACATTTTTTAAAAGAATTTCACGTTACCTTTGTGCAGAGGGTTCATTTCCAACACTACAACCCCAGGAAAGTACGTTAAAGAAGTAACACTTGTTGCTGTTGTGAAACAGAGAAAGTTCAGATTGATGTGGCAAACTTGCTACAAAGTACAATAGTGATGGACGGGTGGCACGCGACAGAGGCCGAAGGCAGCGCGCAGGCACGAGCACGACGGAGAGGTCGCGTGACCGGGCCCGGCCAGCTAGGAACTATAATATTTAACCCTGGATCATGAATTCGTTTAGTTCTGTGCAAATTCGAAGTATATAATCAGAGAAAATACGCCACTATAATCCCTGCAGCGGCACCGCAGCAATGCCCTTCCCAGGAAACTTTTTCCGAAGAAGGAAATAAACTTAACACCAACCCCCCTAAATAATACAGCATAATAATGCTCATGATGACGGCGCTTAACGAAGGGTGATGCCAAGTATATGCCAGGATGAAAGTCCAATAGCCCATGATGACACTACTTGCGCCTACATGCACCGCTTTACGGCCAAATAACCAAGTCAGAATGCCGCTGATGATAATGATCTCTATCGAAATGTAAAAAAACTGATTTTGTCCTACCAGCGCCAATAAAAATGCCGTCAATATAAATAAAGGTATGCTGTTAAAAAATAAATGCTCTGCATTGGCGTGTACAAATGGACTGAAAAAAATACCGAGAATGCCCACCCAGTGTCGTGGATACACACCTAAGATGCGGAAGAAATTGTTGTTCATCCAATTAATGGTGTTGATGCACCACAAAAAAGCAAGGATGAGTGCTGGCAATAGCATATTCATTTTAATGGCGCTAATGGTTTCAGTTAAAGCAGTGGCTATATCGGTAAAAGTCATCTTATATATGCACCAGCAATAAAGTAGCTAATACCAACAACACGGCCCACACCAATGGCCAAAAATAAGGAAATTGTTTTTTAGTCAAGAGCCAATATCCCGCCGCCGGTACAGCACCGACAACCAAGGGCACCGCCCCTAAACTGAGTAAGCCTAAAATGATATGACCCACGCCGCTGCCTGAAAATAAAGGTGCTAATAGTCCATGCACCCACTGATAAAAAGTCCATAATAGATCGCTTACTCGCACCAAATAATGGACCGATAGCACCACTAATAAAACGACCAACACAAATATGAGCCATTGCTTCCAAGTAGTATTGTGCATTTAATTCCCCTATCCAGCCTTCACTATTTCGTCCCAAGCGGCGCGTAGATAGATTAACATAGTCCAAACCGTCAAGAATGCAGCGACATACAAGCCTATGTAGCCCGCCCACGCAAACCATTCTGCCCAGGATAAGGTATGCACACGCCCAATGAGTAATAAGAAAATAGCCAGCATTTGCACCAAGGTTTTAATTTTCGCTAAATACGAAACAGCTACCGAGGTTCTTTGTCCCAATTCTGCCATCCATTCGCGTAATGCCGATACCACAATTTCGCGGCCAATAATAATGGCTGCCGGAATGGCCATCCACGGAAAAGCATGTTCGCCCACCAACAACACCAAGGCCATCACAACTACCAATTTGTCCGCTACGGGATCTAAAAAAGCCCCCAAGCGTGTGGTTTGAGATAAATTGCGCGCTAAATAGCCATCGAGCCAATCGGTGATAGCGGCGAAAGCAAAAATAGCAGCTGTTAACAATGACAGACTGGGAAAAGGCAAATAAAAGAATAACATGAACAAAGGCACTAAAAAAATACGAAATAAGGTCAACATATTGGGGATTGTCATGGTCAGTTCCTTTTATGAGTGTAAACTATCGTAAATCCTTTGCGCCAATGTGGGGCTAATCCCCGGCACTTTCATCAATTCATCGGGATGGGCGCGCTTTAGTTCTTGCCAACCGCCAAAATGCTCTAATAAGCGCTGGCGACGCTTCGGCCCTATACCCACAATGGTCTCTAAATTAGAGTGCACGCGCCGTTTATCGCGCAGCTTCCGGTGACCCGTAATGGCAAAACGATGCGCTTCGTCGCGCACTTGCTGTAGTAAGTGTAGCGCGATTGAGTCCTCGGAACAATGTATTCCTTGCTTTTGTCCAAATAAAAACAAGGTTTCTAGGCCCGGTTTACGCCCCTCACCTTTGGCAATGCCCAGTAATAATAATTCCTCTAGATCCAATTCTACCAATACTGAATATACAGCCGACAACTGCCCTTTGCCGCCATCTATTAGCAATAAATCGGGCAAAGGCAGTTGTTGCTCTAAAATGTGGCTAAAATGGCGTCTTACCGCCTGCTTTAGCGCTGCGTAATCATCTCCGGGAGTAATATCTTTAATATGATAGCGCCTGTAATCCCGTACACAGGGTCCCTGTCTATCAAAAACCACACAAGAAGCCACCGTCGCCTCACCACTGGCATGACTGATGTCAAAGCATTCAATACATCCTATCTCCGCAGGCGTGTCTAATAAGGCAGATAAGGCATTAAATTGTTCTAATAATCGTTTTGCATGGGTGGTGTGTTGTTGCAATGCAACCTTGGCATTGTCTTTGGCCATCGCCAGCCATTTTAATTTAATACCGCGCTGTGGTTGTTTGATATGAATGTCTACATGATATTGCTCACGTAAAAAAGCACTTAAGGCAGCAGCATCCGTTAATGGCGCTGGCACTAAAATTTCTTCATAAGAGGACAGTGCCTGTGGTCTATCGCTACCATAATATTGATTGATAAAGGATTCAATTATTTCCGCAACATCCGTTTCCGCCGGAACACTAGGAAAATAAGCCTGGCTAGCCAAAAGCTGTCCTTGGCGTATGGATAACACCGTTACACAGACATGTCTTCCTTCTACAGCTAATCCTAAAATATCACAATTAGCATCGCCCGAAATAACATGCTGCTGTTCTTGAGTTTTATGCAACCATTTAATGCGATCGCGTAATTTAGCAGCTTTTTCATATTCTAAAGCAACGCTTGCGGCTTGCATTTGTGCGGCCAACGCATCGATGATAGTAGTGTTTTTGCCTTGTAGAAATAATAAAGCATAGTCTAAGGCTTGGCGATAGGGCTCGGCTGCAATCAACCCTACGCAAGGCGCGCTACAACGCTTAATTTGATATTGCAAACAAGGTCTTTTGCGGTGTTTAAAAAAAGTTTCGCTGCATTGGCGAATACCAAATAATTTTTGTAAAAATTGTAAGGTTTCACGCGCAGCATCAGCACTGGCATAAGGACCAAAATAACGCCCCTCTATTTTCTTTTTACTTCTGACTAAACTTAAACGCGGAAATGCCGAGCTTTCATCTAAGATAATATACGGATAGCTTTTATCGTCACGGAGTAAAACATTGTAGCGCGGTTTGTATTGTTTAATCAGCGTGTTTTCTAGGATAAAGGCTTCATTTTCTGTACGGGTTACCGTGACTTCAATGCGATGCACTTGATTCATTAGCAACGCTGTTTTGCGTGGCAAATTGTTTTTTTGGAAATAACTTTGTAAGCGTTTTTGTAGATTATAGGCTTTGCCTACATAAAGGACTTCATTGCTATCGCTTAACATGCGATAAACACCGGGTTGCGTAGTCATATGAGCAATAAACGTGGCGCGGTTGTTTTCAGAGTCGACACTAGTGAATTGGT
Source organism: Gammaproteobacteria bacterium (assembly GCA_044369355.1). GTDB lineage: Bacteria > Pseudomonadota > Gammaproteobacteria > UBA1113 > UBA1113 > VFKP01. Next base: position 4,029 of record JBIPMB010000036.1, read on the forward strand.
TATTATTCATATATACTCTTCGCATTTGATTTTTAGGGGGTGTTGCCTTCGCCCATCTCGCACCAGTCATGTAGAGTACTACACTCCTGGTGCTCGAGGGTTCGGCGCCTACCCTAAAAACCAACTGCTGTGAGTATATGCTACAAATTATTCTTTCGGTGTCAAAGCATCCGTACCGGTGTTATTCTCTGGCGTAATATCGTCATCGATATATATTGGTACATCATCGATTATACCATAATGCACTGCCAATAACGCTAATTCTACGTCTGTAGTGATATGTAGTTTTTCGTAAATACGATAACGATAAGAACAAACTGTCTTTGTGTCTATATACATTGACTCTGCGATATGTTTATTCTTTTTGCCACTGATCAACATTAATGCTGCCTGTAATTCTTTGCTAGACAACGCATTAAAAGGCGATTCATTGTCACCATTCTCTTCTCTTTCCTTGATGGCTTTGGCTACCTTTGGGCTTAAATACTGTACCCCCGATGCCACTGCGCGTACTGCGGTGAGCATTTCAGCATCACTACTGCCCTTGCTTAAGAAGCCAGTGGCTCCCACTTCCAATAAAATAGAAGGGAAAGGCTCAACATCACAGGAACTTATTACCAAGATACGGCTTTCTGGGCAAGAACGTGCAATTTTTCGTGTTGCTTCCAAGCCGCCTATCCCGGGCATACGAATATCCATTAATACAACGTTAGGATGGTGCTCTTTAGTAAAGTCAATTGCTTCCTCGCCAGTGCCTACATCTCCAATCACTTCAATGTCTGTAGTGGTCTTGAATAGACTTTTTAAGCCATAACGAACGAGTTGGTGGTCATCCACAATTAATATTTTTATCATTATAACACCCCCGTTTCCATTGAATCTGGCCATCATGATGGAGCGGCTTTGTCGAACGCTCTCTTTTCTCTATTCAACATTATCGCATACTTTGGCGGAGAGGCAGGGATGGACGATTCTCTCACTTCGTTCGAGACTCGCCCTTCGGGCGCACTACGTGCGTCCAAAATGCTCGCCGCGCTTCGCGCTTTACGCTCGCATTTTGTCGAACCCTTCCGTTCTTCATTCAACACTATCGTATACTTTGGCGGAGAGGCAGGGATTCGAACCCTGGGAGGGGGGGTACCCCTCAACGGTTTTCAAGACCGCCGCCTTCAACCACTCAGCCACCTCTCCTCAACCATTATACTTTGTATCACCAAAGTATTGGAGGGTAGAATACCGCAAATTCGTCTCATGGTCAAAGAAAATGGTTTCCGGATAGCCGTTCCCACCTTTTTTCGAGCAAAAGTCCTCATGAATCAACGGGCTAGCCTATTTCATAGTAGCGCTTATTTTGGAGCAAAAGGCCTTGATTTTAATGGTTAATGGTATTTTTCGTCTTGTCTGAGTCGGTTGACGAACCGTTTTCACGACATCTTTAGCAGCAACAAGACCTAATTTCACCTCGTCCCCGTCCACCGACAAAACACTGATGATAATGTCACCTTTATTGCCGATAATAATTTTCTGGGATGGGAGTCTAGATAAGATTAACATCGCTTTCCTCCTTGAAATTGAGCCATCTAAAATTCATAAGATTGATGAAATGGCTGCACAAACTGGCATTTAGTATAGTAAATCATAGTTTACTTGTCAATCATTCTGTTTACTATTTTTGAAAAGCTTATTAGACCCAACAAATATGGGTTAAAAATTATTTAGTCGTAAAAAGGTCCTGGAAATATGTTATATTTACGCCAGCTTAATATTGGAGAACATGGTAAGCATTACAACAATGGAAATAAAGACGTTTCGAACTCTTTCTGAAAGACTTCATTTTGCAATGGAAAAGGAAGGTATTTCACAGGCTGCATTGGCCAGGGCCGTAGACATTAAACCAGCCGCTTTACAATACCTACTATCCAGCAATGCACAAGCCTCCCGCTTTACTTTTGAATTAGCTCATGCTTTAAATGTCAGGCCCGAATGGTTGGCTACTGGCAATGGTCCTGTGGCCATAGAAGAAGACCCGATATACAGAGCAGTCACAAAATATAAACCTATCCCCGTGTTAAATATAGAAGGTGTTTCCCAATGGAAAGAATCTAATAAAATAAAATGGCACGACGATTTCATTATGATTGAAAAAACCTGGGGCGAAAATGCTTTTGCATTTAAAATATCGGATGCGGCAATGAAACCCGTTTTTAATAAAGGAAATATTGTCATTGTTGCCGCTGATAAATCCCCTACGGATGGTGATTTAGTCGTCGGCTGGATTGCCTCACAAAATGAAGTAATGTTTCGTAAATTATCCTTGGGACATGAGGCCATATTTTTGCCCTATAATCTTGAACTGTATAAACCGATTACCATGACTAAAGAAGACATCATTTTAGGTGTAGCGATAGAAGTTAGGGTATCGTTGACCGCTTGAGAAAGCGTTTCAAATGAGGCCATTCATTCAAAGACAGCGATGTAGCTGGTAACCAACGCATCACCACAAATAAATACACATCGGGACCAGTAAACTCATCACCCGATAAATATTTCTCCCGATTGATTGGTTTATTTTAAAGCTCCTTTGGCTTTTTAATATAGCTTATTATTTTGTTGTATTGTCTCCGTCCGCATGTTAGGATTTATACTCTTCGCATTTGATTTTTAGGGAGTGTTGCCTTCGCCCATCTCGCATCAGTCATGTGTAATTTACCCTTGATGCGCTAGAGCTAGTCTTCTACCCTAAAAACCAACTGCTGTGAGTATATACTCATTATTCAGGAGGGAAAACCATGCTACCACATCACATCAATGGCCAACGTGTTATGAGTCAAAGTACATCTCATGGCCCTGTGCACAATCCTGCAACTGGAGAAATCCTTCACCAGGTACCTTTTGCCACCCCCGTCGAAATAGAAAGTGCTATAGAAACCGCTGAGAAAGCACATCGCGAATGGAGCACAACTTCTTTAGCCGAACGTGCCCGTTTAATGTTCGCATTTAAAAATCTACTGGATAAAAATACCGATGCCTTAGCGGCCCTAGTCAGTCTAGAACATGGCAAAACTCACGCCGATGCCAAAGCCTCGGTGCAACGCGGCATAGATGTGGTTGAATTTGCTTGCAGTGCGCCGCATTTATTAAAATCCACTTATTCCGAACGCGTAGGCCGCGATGTAGATTGTTATGGCTTGCGTCAAAGCTTAGGCATTTGCGTGGGTATTACGCCTTTTAATTTCCCAGCGATGATTCCATTATGGATGTATCCTTTGGCTTTGATCTGCGGGAATGCGTTTATACACAAACCTTCCGAAAAAGATCCAAGCACTGCTTTGTTGTTAGCCGATCTACTCTATGAAGCAGGTGCTCCTAAGGGTTTGTTGAATGTAGTCCATGGTGATAAAACAGTAGTCGATGCTTTAATTTGCCATCCTAAAGTGAAAGCAGTGAGTTTCGTCGGTTCAACAGCCGTGGCTCATCATATTTATGAAACGGCAACTAGACACAACAAACGCGTGCAAGCCTTTGGCGGTGCTAAAAATCATTGCTTAGTGATGAACGATGCCGATCTAGATGATGCTGCCACTGCTATTTTAGGCGCAGCATATGGATCTTGCGGTCAACGTTGCATGGCTATTTCTGTAGTCGTCACCGTAAGTGATAAAACGGCTGATGCACTCATTCAACGCTTAGCGCCAGCGACGCAATCCTTAATCATCGGCCCAGGTGATGATGAAAAGACTGTGCTCTGTCCATTAAACAGCGCCGAATCCTTAGCACGCGTTCAAAAATATTTAGATAGCGGGTTAGAAGAAGGTGCTAAATTGGTGGTAGATGGTCGTAAGGCTACTTTCCCTAAACAAGGTTTCTTTATAGGGGCTAGTTTGTTTGACGCAGTCACTCCAAACATGACAATTTATCAAGACGAAATTTTTGGCCCCGTATTATGCGTTCTGCGCGCACCGGATTACGAAACGGCTCTATCGTGGATCAATGCGCATCGTTATGGCAATGGCACCGCTATTTTTACGCAAAACGGTGAAATCGCTCATGATTTTGCGGCACGCGTACAAATCGGCATGGTAGGGATTAACGTACCTATTCCTGTACCCGTGGGTTATCACACCTTTGGTGGTTGGAAATATTCGGCTTTTGGTGATTTGGGCTTACACGGCCCCGATGGCATACAATTTTACAGCCAGTTAAAAACCATTACTTCGCGCTGGCCTAAAGGACGAAATGTACATGGATTTACGCTGCCTACGCATTAAATATTGGCTCGTTTCTAAAATAGAGCCTGATCTATACGTATAATAAAGCTCAGCTGCCGAGCACTAGCCAAAATAAACGCTCTCGCCACAACCACAACCGCCAGTCTCGTTAGGGTTGTTTAATTTAAGGCGGCCGTTTACACCCTCTAGTACATAGTCTATTACGCTGCCCTGTACATAGGACCAAGCCGTTGCGGCTACAAAGATAGAAAAATCGGGGGTAATGACAATAACTTCGTCGTCCTTTTCAGAATTGCTAACATAATCTAAAGTATATTTAACGCCGGAACAACCCGCTTTTTTCATGCCTATACGCAAAGCAATGCTAGGAGGAGTCAATTTTGCCGCTTGTCGCTGCAAATGTGCCAGCGCTTTCGCTGTGACCGTTAAGCGCCCAATGACACCTAATACGGTTTCTGTTTGATATTGCTGCACTTTATTATTCATCTCACTTGCCCCATACTCTTCGCATTTGATTTTTAGGTGTTGTTGCCTTCGCCCATCTCGCGCCAGTCATGTAGAGTACTACACTCCTGCCGCTCGAGAGCTCGGCGCCTAACCTAAAAACCAACTGCTATGAGTATACTATTTTCATGACTGCATCTACAAGCATCTGCGCGCAGTAAAAACGCTGTGGCGGTAAAGCCAAAGCTTCTACTATAAGTTTAGCATCTAAAGCCTCGGCCGTGCTCACGCTCTTTCCCGTTAAAAATACATTGGCCCATTCTGCCGCGGCAATTAAGTAACCGCCACCAGCTACCCTATAACGCACCTCACGGATGATATTATCTTCTATATGACAGCACAATTTAAGCCAAATACCGCTGTCTTTTGCGCCCACCTCGCTGCTAAATATTTGCGCTGTGTCCTCTGGCCATAAGGGCTTCGCCGCCGCTTTGTGCAAATAGGCTAATACTTGTTCATTATACATCATTTACCCGCCAAATCACGTTCGCGTTGTACTTCCATCTGTACCAGCTCTAAAACACGCTTTATCTCTTTTTCTGTAGTATAACGCCCTAAAGAAAAGCGTAAGGAAGCGCGCGCTTGTAAGTCACTAAGGCCTATGGCTTTTAATACATGCGAAGGTTCTTCCTGCGCCGAATTACAGGCAGAGCCCGCAGAAACCGCTATTTGCGGCAAACTCATTGACAATGCTTCGGCATTTAATCCCTGAAAGCATACATTAATATTATGCGGCACGCGCTGCTCGAAGCTGCCATTTAAAGTAACGCCTTCTAAAGCCAATAATCCAGGCAATAAAATCGCATTTAAACTTTGTATATGCTTTAAATCTTCTGCTGCATGCAATTTTGCGCGATGAAAAGCAACAGCAATACCGACGATTTGATGCGTTGCTAAAGTGCCTGCGCGCAAACCACGCTCTTGTTCGCCGCCCCAGAATAAGGGGATCAAACGCGCGCGCGGCTTATCGCGTACAAACAACGCGCCGCTGCCCTTAGGGCCATATACTTTATGCGCTGAAAAAGACATTAAATCGACGGGTAGCGCGCTTAAATCCACAGCCACTTTACCCATGGCTTGTGCCGCATCCACATGGAATAGTATACCACGTTGTCGTGTGAGTGCAGCTATATCGGCAATGGGTTGTATCGTACCGATTTCGTTGTTAACCCACATCGTAGACACTAAAGTGGTTTGTGGCGTTATGGCGTCTGCAATGGCATCTGCACTGATAATGCCATCACTATTGGGCGGCACCAGAGTAATATTAAATCCTTCTTTTTCTAAGGCATAAAATACATCTAAGATCGCTTTGTGCTCTATGGTCGTAGTAATAATATGACGGCCTTTTTTAGCATAAAAGCGCGCAGCTCCTTGTATGGCTAGATTATTTGCTTCTGTAGCACCAGAAGTGAATATCACTTCGCGCGGCATTGCACCTATGCTAGTAGCCAGTAATTCGCGTGCTTTGGTAACGGTATCTAGCGCGCGCCAACCATATAGATGCGTGGCCGAACTAGGATTACCAAAATTATCTTGAATAGTTAAACAGCGCATCATTTCTTCTGCAACCGTTTCGTCCACAGGAGTAGTCGCCATATAATCTAGATAAATGGGATCAAAATCATTCGTTGCCAATTTTTTTCTCCACCGCGGTTAAAATGCCGCGTAAAATATTCAATTCTTGCACCTCGGGCCTGGCTCTATGATATAGACGTCGCAAGCGCGACATCAAACGTTTAGGAAATTGTGGATCTAAAAATTCTGTAGTCACCATCACCCGTTCTAAATGCTGAAAGTATCCTTCCATAGCCGTATCGTCGGCCAATAATGCTTCTGCTGGATTGTTTTCTATTCTGGATGTAGATAACACTAATTGCAATTCATAAACGATAATTTGTACCGCTTGTGCTAAGTTCACTGAGGAATATTCATCGGCCGTATCGATGGTTACATAAGCATGGCAGCGATCTAAAGCTTCATTGGTTAAGCCTGTGCGCTCCTCGCCGAATAAAATCGCTGTACGCCCTACTCTGTTTTGCATTAACCACGACCCACATTCTCTGGCCGTTAATAAGGGTGCCGCCAAGTCACGTAGTCGTGCACTGGTACCTATCACGGTGGTTATACCTGCCAAAGCTTCGTCTAAGCTGGACACGACACGCGCTTGTTGCAACACATCCACGGCCGAAGACGCCAAGGCATCGGCATCTGCATGCGGAAAATAGTGTGGCGCCACCAATACCAAGTGTTTAAAACCCATCGTTTTCATAGCACGTGCGGCGGCGCCTATGTTACCCGGATGACTGGTGTGGATGAGAACGATATCAATATCATTAAACATCTTTAAAAAAGTCTCTAGCTTGTTTTGCGTCTAATAAAATTTGCTCTTTTAAAGCATCAAAAGAATCATACTTCTTTTCATCGCGTAACTTATGAATGAATTCAACTTCTAAATAATGACCATAAATGTTTTCATTAAAATCGAAAATATGCACTTCTAATAGTACGCGCGTGCCAGTACCTTCTACCGTGGGCCGCAGTCCTACATTCGCTACACCTCTTAGTAGGCTATCGCCTATGCCTTTTATTGTCACTGCAAAAACGCCTAATACAGGAGAAATACGGCGTAATAAGTGTATATTGGCCGTAGGAAAACCAATGATACGCCCGCGTTGATGGCCTTGGGCAACGCGACCGACTAGGCTATAGGGTCGGCCTAAATAGTGCTCTGCCAATTTTAAGTCCGCTGTGGCTAAAGCTGCACGTACTAGCGTACTACTCACCCTCTCGCCGTTTAATAAGAAAGTATGCGCGCGCTGTAATATAAATGAATGTGCTCGCGCCATCTTTTCTAGAAAATGATAATCGCCTTTTCTATCTGCACCAAAATGAAAGTCATCGCCTACTAACCAATATTCTACCTTGAAGTAGTGAAAAATTATTTTTTGTAAGAATGTTTCGGCTGATAATGCTGCCAGTGCTTTATCAAAGCGTAAACATAAAATGATGTCCACCCCCAATTGAGTCATTTCATTTATTTTTTCACGAAAACGCGTCAAACGCGCTGGAATATCTATTTTTTTCTCTAGAGCAAAATATTCATTGGCTTGTGGCTCAAAGAGTATAACGACTGAAAGTACTCCTAATTCACGCGCTTTTGCTACTAATTGTCGCAAAATAACTCGATGTCCACCATGCACACCATCAAAATGCCCCATGGTAATGGCTGCAGGTAACTTTTGTGCGTATAGGTCAGGGTGACGGATGATTCTCATGAACAGCTACTCTCTCCATCTGCGAACACAAGAAAAAGTCCAGATTTGGATGCAGGTTGCACGCAAAATTCTTGGGAAAAAACGGAGTTTACATCTGGTAAATGAGTATTTTTCACGAGGATTTTGCGGGCAAGATGCGCCAAATATGGGCTTTCTTGAAAAAAGATATGAGCTACCCTCACTAGTCGACTCGCCTTGCGCTCAGAAAAGCTCTAAATTGTAAGCCCACTAAACGCAATACAATCAGATACAAGGCCATTGAACCAAAGACTAAGCCTAATAACGCTTCCACTCTATGTAACTTAGGCCAATGCATCCAAATTTGCAAGGACGGCGATAACCAAAATAAAAGTGCCACTACCGCCGCATTGGCTGCTAATAACTGTAGGCTATAACGTTTCCAATGCGCATTAAAATTCCAGGTTCCCTTCCGGTATAAAAATACGGCTAACAATATCGCATTCAACAGAGAAGATAAGGAAGTGGATAAGGCTAAGCCTGCGTGACGCATAGGGACTATCAATGCCATATTCATTAGGATATTACAACCCATAGCGATAGCAGCACATTTAACGGGTGTTTTGATGTCTTGATTGGCGTAAAACCCAGCAGCAAGAATTTTAATCAGCATAAAGCCGGGCACGCCCAGAGCAAACATCATCATACTTTTATTAGCCATAATCACATCGTGCTCACTAAAAGCTCCAGACAAATAAAAGCTAGATAGCAAAGGCCCAGACAACATCAATAGCCCTAGGCCTGCAGGTAGGCCTATCAACAATACCATGCGTAAACCCCAATCGATGATATGACTGAATTCGCCTACATCTTCTCTGGCTTTGTGCTTAGACAAATGAGGTAACACAACGGTGGCAATGGCTACGCCGAAAATGCCCAGGGGAAAAGAGGTTAATCTATCCGAATAATACAACCAAGACACGCTGCCTATAGGCAAGAATGAGGCAAATAAGGTGTCGACCAAAACGCTGATTTGCGCCACCGATACACCAAATAAAGCAGGCACCATTAGGCGCATCACTTGCGTAACCCCCGGATGATGCCATTGTATGCGCGGTCGCACCAATAATTTCAAGCGATGTAAAAAAGGCAATTGGAAGCCCAATTGCAATACGCCTGCTAAAAAGACACCCCAGGCCAGGGCGTGTATAGGGTTGGCTAGATGCGGTGCTAAAAATAGGGCCGTGCCTATCATGGCGAAATTAAGCAGCACCGGCGTAAAGGCTGGGATAGCAAAGCGATTATAAGTGTTCAATAAAGAACCAGAAAAGGCCGTCATAGCGATTAAAAAGAGGTAGGGAAAGGTCATGCGCAACATGGTGCTCGCTTGATGGAAGCGATAAGGATCGCGCAAATAGCCCGGAGCAAAGATAACCACCACCAATGGCGTTGCCAACTCTACCACCACCGTCAGCAGTAATAAGGCGGTTCCTAAGGTTCCTGCCATGCCCGCTACAAACTCACGAACTTCTTCTTCCGTATGTTTTTCCTTATATCTGGCCAAAACGGGAACAAAAGCTTGCGAAAAAGAGCCTTCTGCAAACAAGCGCCGCATAAAATTAGGAATACGGAAGGCCACCATGAAGGCATCCATACCCGCGCTGGCACCAAACACATGGGCTTGGACCATATCTCTAACTAAGCCCATAATCCTAGAAATAAAGGTCATGGACGAAACCAGAGCGGTTGATTTTAAGAGTTTTTTAGTCAAAATAAGCCTCTATTGGCAAATAGGGACATGATACAATATTGAGGGGGCGAGCGCAAAATGCGGCGAAGAGTTAGAATTGTACAATATATACGTTTTAGTTCTCGAATAATTTTTCTTTGCCCTGCCCGGCAACCCTTCCCCCTCTTGTGCATCAAGGCAAAAGGGGGAGCTATAGGGTTTTATAGTCCGCTGTATGTGAATTCTTAAACCGTAAAAAAAGTATAGCTTTCTACTCAACTCTAGCATAAAATTTACACTGATCTAGTGCCCCCATTTTAAACTCTCAAAACAAACACTAAATTCGAAGGCTTATTCTGCTTGCCCTTTTAAGGTTCACTAATCTTGATTCAACATGCTACAATGGTGGCGTAAGCCATGGGAAAACGAAAAGGAGTATCATGAATGCCTAACTCACATAAAGCTTGGACAGAAACGATAACCTGGGAGCAAGTGCGCGCACAAGTTATGGCGCTTAATCCCGAACTTGCTGTAGCCATTGATAAAGTATCACCCAGTAAAGAAGATGTGTTATATCTAATGCATTATCCCTTCGGATCAAAGATTGTCGACAGTGGCATAGGCTGTATTCCCACTAGCGATGGCAGAATTGCAACATTAAGCGATCCACAGATGCCTCCTGCAATAGCCCAAAATTTGCAACGCCGATCTTTTCCTGTGTCATTCATTCTAGATAAATCTGTTGAAATATTTTTTAACGTCAATAATAACATAATCCCCGTTACCTACCTAGCACGAGGCTCATTTTTTGGTCTGTGGGAAGCCTTAGACACAACCCCCCAGTCGCACTACATCAAAGATATCTGGAATGTCTCTGCAGGCGCGCGCAGCTTATTTTTAGTTCCTAAAACCACGGATGCCGCTAATTATATGGGATTACGCAGTTTTTATAAACTGCGCGCTAAATCTCCCAAAAATAATTACGGTCATTGGGAAACTTTTGTAGAAATAGCCAACAGCCGTCATTTTGCTCAAGTTTGGACTACAGATATTCTGGTTTTTCCAGATAGTTGGTTAGATAAAATCATGACCGTCGACTCTTGGTTACCATTAAAAACCTATTGTCTGGAATATTGCTGGAAGCAATCACAATGCTGGCGCAATAAAGTGTCCTTTGATTTTGTTTGGAAATTATCTACAGAGTTGATAGGTGGCCATTTAAAACCGAATCCTTATCATGCCAGTTTAGTGAAACACTTGTCGTTAATTGGCACATCCGCTTTACCCGGCTTTGCAGTAGCGAATGATGACAATCAAGCCGCACCCATTACTGGACTGAAACAAGCTTACACCACTCATTATAAATCTAAAGATTACACTCCTATCTTTATGGCACCCAAATATCTGTCTGCTGAGGACAATATCCCTGTTTATTTTTCTTTTCAAAGCCCCGGTTTACTAGAATCACCGCCTTATTCACGTAAAATTCCGAGTATACGCAATGCCATGCTTGAAGTTAGTTACATCACAGAAACTTTTAAACTAGAAATATTGGAAGGAAATATTAAGATCAAAGGCACACCCGTCGAAACCTTCGCTAATCAAGTTGTTTGCGAATATTATCATAATGATGTCAGCTCAGATTCGCACCATCCTTTACAACCTACAAGACAACTTTTTCTAACGGATAGCCAATTTGCACCACTGCTAATTGATAAGACGGGAGAAACAAACCCTCTAAAACCTTTACCTGAAAGCAGTCCTTTTTTAGGGTGTTGTGTTAAACTATCCTTTAAAAAGATGTTATGATGTGCTTAATGGTTTGATATTTCTGTAGAAAGAGGGAGCTTTTTCAATGTCATCTGAGTTACGATTCATTAAAAGAAGCCTATTTTTAGGCTTCTTTGTTTCGCTGATATTCCCCGCCAATGCAGACACATCACAGCCTATTAATTTTCCGCAGGCAGTTAGTATGGCGCTATCGGCTAATCCTCGCATGAGCGAAAGTAAAGCCTCTGTCGAATC
>JBIPMB010000164.1:0-4764 GCA_044369355.1 Gammaproteobacteria bacterium
GAGGAACATTCAGGTTCTGTTAATACCCTCACTCAACTCATGGACGGACGGCTTGCCAGTGGTTCTTTCGATACTTCCATCAAAATCTGGGATGTTGCTACAAAAACCTGTCTCGTTACCCTCAGGGGGCATTCTGAGTCCGTTAAGACTCTCACTCAACTAAACGACGGGCGACTCGCCAGTGGGTCTGCTGATAACTCCATCAAGCTCTGGGATGTCATGACAAACATCTGTCTTGCTACCCTTGTGGGGCATTCTGAGTCCGTTAATACCCTCACTCAACTCGCCGACGGACGCCTCGCCAGTGGCTCTGGTGAGTCCATCAAGCTCTGGGGCATCATGGTCATCATGGTCATGCCTCGTGTCGTTGCTCCTCTTAATGTTGCGTTTAGGTTTCAATGCGCTGCTCTTTTTTCATTGGAAAAACAAGATTTTTCGATTGTGCTTGGCTTATTACCTTCCCTTGTTCCTTCTGTTGAATCACTTCGCCTCCTCCAAGCGCTTAAAACCTTTATCGAAGCACTGCTTTATAATTACTATGCCTCTAGTAAATTATTCTTTGCCGTTAAAATCACTATCGATGAACACAAGCATCGATTAAGCGTTGTTTGCCCTAAGGAAAAACTCACTTTTCGGCTTTTTGCGTGTTTGGACGCTTTTTTCTATCCAGCAGCTTCCTTAAAACCTTTTCTGGAATTACTGGAATCGAACAAAGCCAGCATAGCCTCCAAAATCGAAGGCAAAATGCCTGCAGAATTGCCTCAAGATTTTTCGCCTGCTCCTGTGTCTAGGCTGCCGTTGGCATCTGAGATGCCTCAGGTAGCAGCCGAAGCAAAAATGGAACCCGCACTACCGTTGACGTCAACTTCACAGACCACCCAATGGAAATCCCAAACTACCTATAAGCGTGGAACCTTTGCTGAACCAGCGAGAAAAAGTGGCACCTTTTTTGGAAGTCGTGCCTCAACGCCGCCGTTGGCATTATCCTCATCATCAGCATCGTCGGCTTCATCTTCGTCATCGTCGTTTTTTTATTCTCAACCCGCTTGCCCCGATCTAGATGCCACTCCTTTACATATCGCTGAAATCGATGATAAAAGTGCGGAGGCCGATACACAACCCGACAAATCAGTCTCAATGAATGGATAACAATATCTTATGCAAAATTATTAACAGTGACGCGAATAACCAACAACGCGTATTGTTAAATGTGTTGTTAAAAAGACTGCGTACGTATTGACTAAATGAGTTGCGTCAATGTATGATTATCCTATTGCTGAATACTTTCATTTGCGTTCATGTCGATAGATCCGATAGATGTTTATTATGAATACGATAAAGAAGGAGTTTCGTTACTATGCGCTTATTATATTCGTCTTTTTATTCTTGCACGCTGCTTACCATGGCCGGATACAAAGTTTTGCCTCTTACCGATTCTATTCACAGCAATCCCGAAGAGGCTGAAGAGGGAGTCTTATATGTTGATACAAGAACGCGTTGCTATTTTCTTTCTCCTCCCATCCCATACGATTTTTATCAGTTTTCCGAAAAATCTTTTCAGACTTTTTCTGAACAGCAAAAAATTGCCAAAGATAAATTTATTTGTCTAGTGTATTCAGACGTCAATCCTGATGCTAATCCTCCACAAGCCTATCTATTAGAAAATAGCCAGATTATTGAACTCGGTCCATTACTCATGAAATTCGACCCCAGCAAAATAGCGAATGCAGGGGTGAGAAGGCGATTGCTAAATTTCATATTGCATACTAAAGCACATGCTATTCTTGATGATCTGCAGGTCAAACATGGACAATTGCCAGAAGCAGAGTTTAGAGCTTATTCCAACTTGGAAGATCCCGAGATTATTGAGCAGCTCTTACAATTTATCTCTAGTCAATATAAACTCCCCTTGGGAGAATGCTACAGTCTGGTCATGACGTTGCATCAAAGATTTCTTGGTGCAATCATCAATTCCGTGAAAACATTCCCATCTCTTGCTGAAGCAAGAGCACTGCTTCATCAAGCTGAATCCTTTGTGAAACAAAACATGTGCGGCGAGCAACGCCAACAAGTTATTGCTTCGCTGAAACGTCGAAGCGACAGTGGCAATGGATTGAATGCACAGCAGGCCGAGGAGTTAAAAAAAGTTCCAGAGGCAAATGAAGCGATTGCCTTAGGCTATATAGCAAGAGCATTTGAAGGCGCTGTCATTGAAGTTGCCCGCTCTGAGTATCCAAAACATCTTGCTCATCATGGTTTCGATACCTGCTTGAAGTACTTAGAAGTTCGTGATTTGCTGAACATTGTAGGACCCTTGTCTACGAAGATGATTAATCAATTTCTTTCTGGTTTTATCCGTGAAGAAGTGGCTCAGAGTAGTGTATATCAATCTCACGATCGTATCAGTGAGATCAAGTCTGCGTTTTTACGAGGGGAACAGTATGTGAATATAGATACCTTCCGGGCTGAGTTGCTGGAGATGAAGGATAATCTCGATTGGATCCACTCGGGGTTAGGGCGAAAAGGCGCTCGTGAGTATATCGGTCAGAATATTGATGACGCAAGTTTGGGTATGATTTTAATGGGTTTGGCTGACCGAAGCATCTCTGAGCTTAATTTTGCAAATAATAAGATAGGGAAAATTGCCTTGCAGATGTTTTCTACTCACCTTAAGGCCCGCCCTTTACCCGAGCTTCATACCTTATGGTTAAATAAAAATCCACTTAAAACGGATGGATTGAAAGTGCTTGCAGAGCAGATTGTATCGCAGTTACCTAACTTGCAAGTGTTGCACCTGCAGTCAGTCGATTTAGCCAAACCAGAAAAGAAAGAGGTTTTGGCGACCAGTTTGGCTACGCTTGTTAAAAATTGTCCTAAACTAAAAGTGCTTTGGCTTTCGAGCAACGGCCTTGGTGATGATGTATTACAAATGTTTGTGCATGCACTTAAAGAAGAGTTTCCCCCATCACTCGAGTGTCTAGCCATTGCCGACAATAATATTACCATCAAAGGCGTACTGGCCTTTAGGCCCATCTTAAAACAGTTACAACACATCGACCTGGGCGACAACCCATTAGGCGATATTGCAATGGCCGAGGTTATGAAGAGCATTAACAGCCGTGTGCGAGAACTACACCTAAGAAACACCGGGTTTGGCACGTATGCTCTGGCCGAGATCACGCGACGTGTACAAAAAGAGCCTGAGCTTTTGCGTCAACTTCGCGTCCTGACGCTTGAAAGCAAAGAAGTGCTCAGTGTGCGATTGCTATCGGGAATGAAACCCGCTGAAGTGAGTGCGTCTATACTGATACAAGCAACACGAGAAGGTGCTCCTATCTTACTCAAAGAATCTAAATCAAATAAACATCACTTTATGCATGGCAAGGATGGATACTGCCTGAGTGCCTATAGCTGCCTTAATGGAGAATGGGCGTGGAGAACACTTGAGGGTGCGCGTGAGGTTGAAAAGGAAGTGATTGAGCAATGGGAATTTGATGGCCAAGTGGTTTGCAGTGATCATATACAGGGCGCGTTAAAAAAAGCGATTTCCTTGATGCATCGTGTCGAATTTCCAAGAACTTCAGACCTCGTGGCCTTTTTTGCCAGTTTTGTTGCCAATGAATTAAGAAGATTTAGTATATTGACGGTAGAGCCCAGAGAGATGGATCTAATTTATCTGCGCTTTTGGTTAAATAGCCACCCTGATATCTGCAGTTTTCAGGTAGTAGAGACGGAAGACTTAACCGCTGAGTGTAAACAGGAATATGACGAAATCGTTCGTCGTCTGTCTGAGAATCGTGATCGTCTCATGCGTAGCGAAAGTAAGGACGTGGCAGCCATTGAGAAACAACCTCAGTTGGTAGAAGCAGGCCTAAAAAGTGAGTTGGCAGTAGAGCCTTTCAGAAATAAAGCGTCGTTTTGGCAAGAGGAGCGAGAGGTAAAGGATGCTGAACAGGATGTGGAGCGGGTTTTGCTTTCAGGATCACGAGGCCGTAATTTCCAACTAGGAATGAACCGAGCGTTGCCCCCGATTGCACGAGGGTCGCCTCTTGCTCCACAGAGCAGTGCTTCTGAATCGACTGGATCACAAAACCGTAGTTTTCAACGAGGGATGGGCCGAGGGTTGCCTCCGGCACGAGAGTTGCCCCCTACTCCACAAAACGGTGTTTCTGAATCGAGTGGGGCCAAGCAGAGTCCAGGAGCAAATGGTCGGGCATTATAAATAAACAATAAAGAATTTATCCTAGCTCGATTGGATTTTGGTCGGATAACCTAGGCTCAGTGTTCTTAGTTTGCTGTCAAAAACAATAATTTTAATTGTATTTTTTTTGGCTATAGTATAAAATAAGCTTAACTCTCTAGTGATAAACGAGAAAAACATGCTCAGGTTACCCATAGGCTACGATAATTTTGGCCAAATCCGCGCCGAAGGAATGACTTTGGTGGATAAGACCTTATTAATCAAAGACTTTCTGGACGATAGCGCCCAAGTTTCGTTGATCACCCGCCCTAGACGCTTTGGCAAAAGCCTCAATTTATCCATGTTACACCACTTTTTTGCCGCTTCTGTGGCGGGAAGAAGCACTCAAGGCTTATTTGACGACTTAAAAATAGCCGAAGCGGGTGAAGATTATATGCGGCATCAAGGCCAATACCCCGTGATTGCCATTAGTTTTAAAGACATCAAAGAAAATACCTTTGATAAAGCTTGCGCCAATATAGCAGGCGTATTGGCTGATCTATTTACTGAACATAGAGCAATAT
>JBIPMB010000037.1:0-15619 GCA_044369355.1 Gammaproteobacteria bacterium
CCGGAGACCTCTGTCGCGTGCCACCCGTCCATCACTATTGTGCTTTGTAGCAAGTTTGTCACATCAATAGAATATTCCGAGGATCCTTCTTCATTACGCGCGGAGCAGAATGCCAGGACAGCATCTAAGCGGCGCAACTGCTCATTAACTGCACTAGCCAGCCTTGTTTTTCAATACTCCCTCTGTTAAATTCGTGAGATCTTTCAGCGTATAACTGACAAGCTAGAAAGTGTGAATAATTACAAAAAAAGAGGGTTTAATTTATGCCTAACTCAGAATTAGCACAAGAAAGCAAATTACAGCGCGGGGATAAAGCAGATATTATTTATATTATAACGGACGGCATTATATTTAGCCCTTATCAGGATTTATTTGATAACAGCGGATTAAATTGCCGTAAAATTTTAGTTAATCCTATTATAATGGAAGAGCAGTTATCACAGGTTTTTCAACACCATGCTCCTTATACGAAAATATATGTATTTATGCATGGAGATGTATCTGATACAGGGCGTTTTTTGCTTAACTTAGGTTATGGATACTATATAGAAGCAGCTGAACTCATTCATATTATTAATACTATGACAGTATATCCTGTGCATATGAGTTTTATATCCTGTCATTCTGGAGTACTACTTGAAAGTCACTTGAAAGAAGATACTCTTTTCTTAAAAAGTGGTAGCACTATAGTTACGTCAGGGTTTTTTGCGTCTGTGGGAGCCATGTTTTTTCCTAGAATAGAATGTGAAGTTAAAGAATTGAAAAGCTTTTTATGGAATGAACGCTACAGTTACCGAGAATTTATAAAAAATTCTGTTATCAAAGGAATACTGTCTTGTCCAGAAGACTTGCAGTTTTTGATGATGGGTGATCTGAGAGCAACATATTTAAACATTCCGGCAATAACTGACCTTCTTACAGAAAACGAATTATCTAGTCATTTAGCCGAGCGAGTGCGCATGGTCATTTCATTTTTTGAGAATATATCGCCTTTACCTAAAGATGTCTCTTCATTTTTCTTAAATTCTAAGTTGAGATTGTTTAAGAATCACCTGTTTTTTTTGCACTTTAATCGGGCCTTGCATCCAGAGGCCATAGACAGCATAAGCTATATAGATGATTATCTAATTCAAGGTGGCGATCTCAATATTAGATCATTTTTACCTGGTATTGAGGGTGAGACACCAGTTATATACGCAAGTAGTCTAAATAATTTAGAATGGCTGAAAAAATTTATTGCATATGGGGCGAATATGCACGCCGCTACTAGAGAAGGTATCACTGCATTTTATTATGCCGCTCAATATGGATATATACCAATCATAAGATATTGCCTTAGTCAGCATGTCGATGTTAATCAAAAAGCAGGGAATGGGCAGACGTCTCTTTATGCAGCAGTAGGTTTTCCTAGATCGGATGCGATAGTGCGTTTATTGTGTGAGCATGGTGCGGATCCTAATATTCAAACTGATGATGGTTATACCCCATTAATGCTGGCATCTCAAAATGGAGATTATACTATTGTACGGGAACTTATAAAATGCGGCGCAGATTTACACATAAAGAGCAATTTTGGCCATACAGCTTTATCGGTAGCGACTGCTCCTGGAATAATTGACTTGTTGCATTATGTTCTAGCAAGACAAAATGCAGTTATGAATTGTTATAACACTCTACTTTCACACATTCCTTTCTCCGCCGAAGAGATAGATATGCAAGAGTGTGATATAGAATTATTACCCGAAGAAGCTCAAAATGAAGATAGTCCTGAAGAGTGTAATACGGGATTATTAAGCGCAGAAGGTCGAATTGAAAATAACCCCGCGTCATTCAGCTTTACTGCTGGAGCAGCAGTAGGATTTTGGCAAGAGCCTAAATCTACTGCGTTGAAGATCACGTACGATAAGCAAGATATTAAACCAGAGCAAGACGTTCAGGCGGAAAGTGAACCTCATTTAAATAGTAACTTTGATAGTCAATTAATGCTAGGGGCTGTATTAGTAAAAATAGCCGTAGATGTTATAACATGGGGTATCCAATGGTGGAATGGAGAAACAAAACAACCTGTTGAAGAATATATTTCAGCAGAAGAAAGGACATTGTTTATAGAATCTAGCGAAAAGCAATTGACTGCATTGTATCAAGAGTTACTTAAACTACCCGATTATGACTTCAATGAATTTATGCACGCTGAACTTGAATACGACTTGGATCATCTCAAAAGTAGAGATGCTATCACGATTCGTGAATTAGAGCAGTTTGAAAGAGAGATGGCTGATTTTAAACAAGAGCTTATTGAAGAGAAAGAATTTATACAAGCCAAGAATGAATTTTCTGATTATAAGCATCGAGAATGGCAGAGTAAACAAAGTTTTTTCCAATCTCCACCTCTATTATTGGGTAGCGATAGTTGGCGTTCTGCACAAGAATCTCAGCTACCAAGCACGATGCCATCATATCCAACAATGAGTAATGCGACTTTAGTTTAGTGTAATGGCTATATATCTAACTACTCACGCCTTCAACATCACATACACCGCACCATTGCCGCCATCTACACTGCGCGCGGAGCAAAATGCCACTACAGCATCTAAGCGGCGCAATTGTTCATTGACCGCATTCTTGAGTATAGGAGCCTGCGCACTACTGCGACTGCCTTTGCCGTGAACAATCAACACCACCGTTATTTTTCTTTTTTGTGATTGGTAAATAAAATCATTCAGACGTTCCATTGCTTCGTTTTCAGTTAAGCCATGTAAATCCAACACTGCTGGTTTAGGAAATATGCCTTGTTGTAAGTTTTGCATTTGTTTATCACTTACATTCGCTCTACAAAATAATAAAGCGCTGTCGGCATTGACCATGGGTGCAGTATCGATATTGGGCGTAGTGCGGCTGGCTTGATAGCGGCGATAAGCTAGGCTTTGTGTATCTTGTGGTTTTTTGGTTTCTTCGACTTTCTTTTTGGGTGCTAAGGGTTTATTCGCTGCCATGGCTTCAGCAAATAAGTGTTTGTCCTCATCCGATAGGGTGGTTTTTTTTGTCATAGCCAGTCGCCCATGTTAATATTCACGATATACTCATAGCAGTTGGTTTTTAGGGTAGGCGCCGAGCGCTCGAGCACCAGGAGTGTAGTACTCTACATGACTGGTGCGAGATGGGCGAAGGCAACACACCCTAAAAGTCAAATGCGAAGAGTATATAGTATAGACATTGGAGACTAGTATGCAAATCAAAGGAACTATTGCCGTTGTTACGGGCGGGGCATCCGGTATGGGCGCTGCCACGGCACGATTTTTGGCAGAAAATGGCGCTAAAGTCGCGTTGCTGGATGTGAATGAAAGCCAATTAATGTCATTAGCCAAAGAAATCGATGGCTTAGCAATTGTCTGTGATGTTACTCGCTCAGACAGCGCAGAAGCCGCTTTTGAGCAAATAGAAGCCAAGTTAGGTCAGCCCGGTATTTTGGTCAATTGTGCGGGTATTTGTCCGGCACAACGTGTAGTGGGCAAAGAAAGTGCTATACCCTTGGACGCTTTTAGCCGTGTGATTGAAGTTAATCTTATAGGTAGCTTTAATATTTTACGTTTAGCTGCCACTGCGATGAGTTTAGGTGAAATCGTAAATGAGAGTGGTGAGCGCGGTGTTATCATTAATACAGCCTCCGTAGCCGCTTATGAAGGGCAGATTGGACAAGCGGCTTATAGCGCTTCTAAAGGTGGTATTGTGGCCATGACTTTGCCCATAGCACGTGAATTGGCGCGTTTTGGTATACGTGTGATGACCATAGCGCCAGGCCTTGTACAAACGCCCATGCTAGCTGGTATGCCACAAGAGGTACAAGACAGCTTGGCCGCGCAAGTGCCTTTTCCGAAGCGTTTGGCGCGCCCAGAAGAATTTGCTCAATTAGTAGGCCATATTATTAACAATGAAATGTTGAACGGTGAGGTAATACGCTTAGATGGCGCTATTCGTCTGCAAGCTAAATAGAGAAGGCCACATTTCTACTCGATAAAGTGTACAAAAAAAGGCCTTTACTTATAAAAGCGCCTAATGCTTATGGAAATGGGCCCAAACGTCTTGACATCTACTTTCAGTAGGTTAAAATACGCAGCACGCAAAGCGGGAATAGCTCAGCTGGTAGAGCACAACCTTGCCAAGGTTGGGGTCGCGAGTTCGAATCTCGTTTCCCGCTCCAAGATTTCTGTAGGTCGCTTATGGCTGGGTGGCAGAGTGGTTATGCGGCGGCCTGCAAAGCCGTTTACGTCGGTTCGATTCCGGCCCTAGCCTCCAACAAAGCCTAAGAAGCAAATGCGAAGAGTATTACAGCCCGGGTGGCGAAATAGGTAGACGCAAGGGACTTAAAATCCCTCGGGAATAACCTCCCGTGCCGGTTCGACTCCGGCCCCGGGCACCATTCTTTAGCACGGAATCAATATGTCTAGTCTCATTCCGGAAATTTTTTATAAATATAAATCTTTTGATGCTAGAGCGATTTCAATGTTGGCCAATAACCAAGTTTATTTTGCAAGCCCTCTGGAGTTTAATGATCCTTTAGAATAGCTTTAATTATCATAGCTACTTGGTTCAACTTGAAAACACCTTCAGTCCATAAGTAAATTAACAATCAATCGAATCAGCATTTCTTTTTGGCTGGGGTCACTTTCTGCCACCAGTAACGCCAATGCCACTAAGCCGTTTTCGTTGAGTTTAATAGGCATATTCTGTGATTTTAAGTAGAGTAAAAACATGAAGCTGCCTATGCGTTTGTTGCCATCAATGAAAGGGTGATCTTTAATCACAAAATACAATAAATGCGCGGCTTTTTCTTCTGCGGTTTTATACAAGGGATCGCCGCCAAATGTTTGTTCAATATTGTTTAAAATACTATCTAGACCACCGTCGCGTTCTTGGCCAAATAAATGCGTTGCTTCGTTGCGGGTGCCTAAATCGGTTTTCAATGATGCAATGGCAGATAAGGCCATTGGATAAGTCAATTTAGAAATGGTATTAACGCCTTGTTCAGGAAGCTGCAACTGATCTTCATCATAGGCCAGTAATAAATTCCAAGTCTTGGTATAAGCCAATATCAGTTGAATAGCTTCTAGGCCCAGATCGTTCACCAGATCATGATGTACCAGTGTTTTTTGTAGCAATTGAACCGTTTGTTGTAGCTCATGTATCCCCCGTTCCGCTAGCCGTTTATCATAAGTAGTATAGCCACGAATAAGGTGCTCTTTTAAAACCTGGCTTGCCCATTTCCTAAATTGCACACCTTCTTTAGAATTAACTCTATAGCCAACAGATAGAATAGCATCAAGGTTGTAGTACTCGACCTGGTAAGTTTTACCATCTGCGGCAGTTGTTGCAAAATATGCAACAACTGAATCACGTTCTAACTCATTGATTTTAAAAATATTATTAATGTGGCGCGAAATAACCGACTTATCACGGCCAAATAATTGCACCATCTGCGCCATAGATAGCCAAACAGTATCAGCAGCAAGACTCACATCTAGCTCAACATGGCCATCTTGGGCGGTATAAATTACGATCTCAGTCATAAAATGCTTCCTTATCTTTTGAACTTCAATAATACTTTAATCATAAATCAATGATTTAGTTAATTTAGGATGTCTGGTCTTTTGGAACTAACATCGGCAACGGTTTCCAAGTAACAAATTGTTTAATCCGTTTTTTATACCTTCCTAAATCATCAAAATACATAACATCATGTACATCTTGATCTTCAGGGAAATTTTGATTTGCACGATGCAGCGAATCGTATTTTGGTACGATACCAATATTATCTTGGTTCAATAACCGCCTATGTATTCCTTCAGGATCGGAGATTGTAATTGGAAACCCAGCATCATATAGAGCTAAAAACATTCGAATTGCTTCTGCTAAACGCGCAATTGCGTATGCAGAGATGGTTATAATAAATTTATCTTTTTCACCGTAGCTGGGACGGCTCACATATAGATCAATATGTGTTGTATTTCCCCCTCGTTTAATTTCCCATGGATGCCCACCACGATCTCTGGCTGGGTGTGTACCATTCAGCCAAAGGGCAAATTCTTCTTCAGAATCAAACGCAATATCTAACAAACCTTCATGCCTACCGTCAGCATACCTTTTATACAATTCAAGCCCTGATAGTTTATCATCAATTTTTTCTTGCTTTTCTTGGGCAGCAATATAAGCAATTTTACAATACTCAAAATATCGCTTTGCGGTCATGGATGAACAAACTGTTTTTCCACTATCTTTAAAATAACCACTCTCTATAATTCTAATAAATTTTTCAACTTTTTTCTTCCCCAATTTTTTATCAAGTCGATAAATAGCTGGTAAAGAAGCACACACTAACGCATGAGAAACATAACCTGTTCGGCAGTTGAATGGATAGCTTGCTACCATTAGTGCGTTTGCTTTAATCCAGTCTCTCTGGACATTTCTTAGCCAACGGTGCGCTGATTCAATGTATGTACCCCATGTTTTATCTAAATTAGCTTCTCCTAGATAACCAAAACCAGATGGATATGGAGTATTGGCTACAACGCTTTTTCCCAGAATAACTTCTAACATGCAAACTTTTTTATCTACCAGACTAATGTAATAAGTTTCACGATATTGCTGCACAGTGATTTTATGCCAATAACTTTTTTTATGTGGAAAAACAATCTTCCATAGACGGTTGCCGAAGTCATATTTATATTGAAACAGATTCAAGGCATTCAAAAACAAATATATCCTTTCTTCAAAATTCATACTTATATCCTCAACAAAAGATGGTTAATTTCAATCGTACGTCTGTAAAAAAATGAGGATGGAAAATCCTGTATGATCTGTCTAAATTGCATGCCTTCTTTAAGCGTATCACGCGGCCTTTGCTTTGGCAATATGGTAAAAATGCCTCGAATTATTTAGGCTCAGATATCTTAGTCTTGGTATAAGCCAATATCAGTTGAATCGCTTCTAGTCCCAGATCGTTGACCAGGTCATGGTGTACCAACGTTTTTTGCAGCAATTGAAGCATTTGCAGCAATTCATGCATCCCTCGTTCTGCTAGCCGTTTATCGTAGGTTGTATAATCACAAATAAGGTGTTCTTTTAAAACTTGGCTTGCCCAAATTCTGAACTGGGGGTAGCTTGAGCTGAATTAACCCTAGATCCAATGGATATTACAGCATCTAAACTATAAAATTTGGTTTTATACTGCTTACCATCCGCCGCAGTGCGTTCCAAAATGGAACATACTGATTTTTCAGCAAGTTCCTTACTTAAAATATTAATTTCAGAAGGGTATGATGTTATTGACGCGGGCAGCAATATTGTGTTAAAAAAGAACATTGCTTATAGCTGAAAGAAATAGAGCCCAAATGAAACTCCCCAACCAAAATAATATTTTTATTGGCTTTGTACTGGTACTACTGGTATCTAACTCGACCTTTTCTAGCGATATCTATTTGTCTTCGTTACCAGCAATGGCCGCTTATTTTTCTATCACATCACAATTAGCACAAGCAACACTCAGCGTCTATATGATCGGCTTTGCGCTGTCTGTTTTGTTGTCGGGTTCATTATCGGATAGATTCGGTAGGAAAAAGGTGCTTATTAGCGGTTTGGTTATGCACAGTATTGCCAGCATTGCTTGTGTATTTTCTCCATCCATTACAATTCTTATCATTGCACGATTCTTTCAGGCTCTGGGCGGTTGCTGTGGTACCGTCTTGGCCAGAGTCATTGTGAGAGACTCATATGATCAAAGCGCGTCGGTAAGAATGCTGTCATCTATATCGGCCGGTATGTCTGTTGCCTTGGTTGTTGCCCCCATATTCGGTGGTTTTATACAAACGTACTTTGGTTGGCGAGGCTCTTTTGTTTTTATTACCATTCTCAGTGCAATTATTCTGCTGCTTACGCTCTCTTTTATTAAAGAAACTATGCCAAAGGATAAAAGAACTCGATTCAACGTTGCTAGTATCCTTTCTAGCTATAGCCTGGCCATAAAAAACAGGAATTTTGTCTGTTATACGCTTATTATCAGTTTGGCCTGGGGAGCTTTTTTCGCTTTTGTCTGTGCCTCACCTTTCATCTTTATTGACAAGTATCATTTTAAAGCTTCTGCTTATGGAATGATATATGGCTCTATTATAGTAAGTTATATATCGGGGGCATTAATAGCGAGAAGGTTTTCTAGTAAGATAGGTATTTACCGTTCTGCAAACCTAGCTGTGTGGCTATGTTTCTTGTCGGGTGTTTTTATAATGCTCTCGCCATTCTTTTATTATGAATTGTTCTATGTGTGTGGGTTTATATTTTTCTACATCGGCGGTATAGGACTCATTATGCCAAACTGTCAGGCCGGGGCAATATCTGATTTCAAAACAGCCATAGGAACCATCTCAAGCTTGTTTTATTTTGTAGAAATGGTGTTTGGTGCCATATTTTCTTTTTTGGTAGGACATTTGTTTAAGACTAACTTATTACTGTCCGTGGCAATGCTTATGTTTACAGCTGGAGTCTTAATGTTAGTTTCCTTGTGGATTCTTTGTGAAAAAGACTTGCTTAACTGGTTTATCTTTCAAAAGAGAAGAACGGCAGTATGAAAGAAATATGAATCTTATTCGAGTGTTCTAATTGTATTTAATTGTGCCAAGCTCTGTCATTGGCAATCTTTTTCAATCTCATATCGATTTACCGCGTGTTCAAAACTCAATATACTGGGTTTTATCCTATAAGTATCACATAAGGTAAAGCCACTTTTTAATAAGGTTTTATTCGGCGCTATATTTTCAACATTAGGCTCACAGATAATTTTCTTTAATTTAAAATGATTAAAATAATATTGTACAGCTTCTTTAAGATAAAAACGTCCTAAACCCTGTCGATGTAGCTGTGGTTTCCAGATATGAAAATGTATATAGGCTTCATTGCCAAAGTTTATTTTATTGATTCCGGCATGCCCTATGGCGGTATTATCTAAGAAGAAACCCAAGTAATAGAATTGGCGTTGTTCAATAGGCTGATGTGAATCCTCTATTAACATTTGTATCCATTCTTCACGTGCGGGTAGATTTTTTCTATCGGTACCCATACGCTCATCGTCTTTAGGACTAAGACTAAGAAAATAGTCTACGATATTTGCAAGTTCTACATGGATGAGTGGCCGAATTGTTTTTAACTGAGGAACGGACATGGTTTAACCTCTTAATTAAAATACTGAATATAAACTGGATAATCCTGCACCTAAAACAATAATTTTATCTTTTTGTTTCATTATGACTTCTTTTTCTTCACATAAATTTTCGCAATTTTATTGGTCCGTGTTTTGAAACGTCTGTGCTGCCATAAATATTGCTCCGGATGAGCCACAATGGCTTTTTCTAAGATTTGATTGATACGCGAGGCGTTTTCTACTTCATCATCGCTAGGGTAATTTTCTAGAGCGGGGTGTATATGCAGATGATAATGATAGTTTTCATCGCGATAATAAGTCACTGGCAATACCGTTAAGCCGAAGTTGCGTGCCATTTTAGCGGGTGTGGTAATGGTGGCAGCAGGGATATTAAAAAAAGGTGCGAATACGCTGACTTTACGGCCGTAGTCCTGATCCGGTGCATACCACATTGGAACACCTTCTTTCAAAACGCGGATCAAAGAACGCACGTCTTTGCGTTCTAAGGTTTTATACGCATAGCGAGAGCGACTTTTCACCATAAAATAATTAAAAACAGGATTGAGGTGCTCGCGATAAAATAAGGCAAAGCGGGTCTGTTTAGATAGCAAGCGGCCAATAATTTCTAAAGTTGTGAAATGAAAGCCTAAACACAATAGCCTGGAGCTCGGGATACCGTTTTCATAAACTTGATCAAAACGCTCTAAACCGTGAATAGTAAAAGAAACCTGATTCAATTTTTTTTCTGAGCCCAGCCATGCAACTAAAGTTTCCACCAAGCTGATGCCTCCGGAGCGAAAACAAGCTTTGACTAAATCCTTTTGCTGTTTAGGAGTGTATTGTGGAAAACACAGGCGGATATTGGTGGCACAAACTCGGCGTCTGTAAGGAGCCAATGCACCACTGATTTGCCCCAAACTTGCGCCTAAAGCGTACAGCCAGGACAGCGGCAATTGCACCAATAACCAAGCACAAGCAAAACCCAACCATAAGCCCCAATAACGAGGTTTTAACCACGTAAAACTAAAAGCTGGTACATCAGCAGTAGCCATTCTAGGAAAAGATCCCGTATTGAGTTTTGCAATGCATTGTAGTATATTCAAAAAATGAATTCAATATTATTCTCTGGTTTAGCTGGCTTTGTCAACATAACCTTGCTCTATTGGTTGTCACCACTGGCGGCACTAATAGCGTTTATGGTCGAGATTGTAGCATTATTTTGTTTGATCACCAAACGCACACAATGGGCTTGGGCGGGGTTAGCCTACGGTGGCAGCAGTGTATGGGTTCTACTGCATTTCTTAGCGGCTATGAACCAGCAAATACCATTGTCGTGGCAGAATCGCGTCGTGCAACTCGATGCCACTATAGTCTCTATGGTGGTTAGCGATAGCGTAAAACAACAATTTACCGTGAAAGCCACAGATCTTTGTTTAGGAGCAGATTGTGTAAAGGTCAATGCCCAGATTGAACTCAATGCCTATACCAATGCCAAAACCACAGCACTGCCTTTTAAGCCGGGGCAGAGATGGCTTCTGTATGCACGTTTAAAACGTGTGCATCACTTGGCAAATCCCAGTGTCTTGCATGTATTAGAATGGGCGAAAGGGGATTACGCTGTAGGCAGTGTGTTGCTTCATCCCACGGCACAATTGCTTAAATCCACAAGTGTATTGAATCCCAATGGCTTACGTCAAAGATTAGCACAACAACTTTTAGCTGCAAATTTGAATAACAACAGTTTGGCAATTATTTCCGCCCTAACCTTAGGCGATCGCAGTCATTTATCGTCTGCATTATGGCTACTGTTTCAACAAACAGGCGTGCTGCACTTAATGGCGATCTCCGGTCTGCACATAGGGTTATTGGCTACCTTTGTTTATGCGCTGATGTATGTGTTGTTATGGCCTTGGCCACAATTATTTTGTCATGTGCCGCGACAAAAAATAGCAATGTGGGCAGCGCTGTTCATGGCCTGGATTTATGGTGCTTTGGCTGGCTTTTCCGTATCGACAGTACGCGCGTGCATTATGTTAAGTCTCTATTTTTTAGCAAAAAGTATGTCGCGGCAGATGTCGTGGTTATCGGCATTATTGTGGTCTTCAGTGTGTATTTTAATCGTTGCTCCCTTACAAAGCTTGAACATAAGTTTTTGGCTATCCTTCATTGCCGTATACTGGATTGCATTTTTATTGTGGATTTGGCCTAAACAGCAAGGAGGATTCAAACAACACTTCAGAATGCAAATCGCCTTAAGCCTATGTTTGTTGCCGTTTTCATTATTATTTTTTCAACGATCGCCTTTGAATGCGCCCTTCAGCAATCTATTGGCGGTGCCGTGGGTGAGCTTTATTATTTTGCCGGGCGCTTTATTGGCCTTAATCCTGCAGACGATAAATCCGTGGCTTTCGCATCCCATTTTCGTTGCGTTGCAATGGAATATAGAGTATCTATTACGGTTTTTGCGCGGCATGGTGCAATTGTTTCCCTATCAATGGTGGCATGGTGGTAGTCTGTTGAGTTTGGGTTTGATCAGTGGCGGCTTATTTTTAGTTTTACTGCCGCGAGCCTGGCAACTTAGAGGATTAGCTCTAGTGTGGTTATTGTTGGCTTTTATTCCTTTAAACACGCAACCTAAGCCGTCTTTACGCGTCACTATTTTTGATGTAGGCCAAGGCTTAGCAGTATTGTTGCAAACACAACACCATACTTTACTCTACGATACGGGCCCTTCTTATTATGGCGGCGGCGATGCAGCCACCAGCGCGATCCTGCCTTTTTTAAAACGGCAAGCTGAAGAAAATATAGATGTTATGGTAGTAAGTCATCAAGATGCCGATCACAGTGGGGGCGTGCCTACGCTATTAAAACAATTGCCAGTGACTAGTTTAATGACTAGTGCTTCGCAATCCCCCTTTGTTAAAAGAATCTATACCGATACTGTTTTTCGTAGGGCTGCACTTTTTGATCCACAACAAGCATTACACTTAGGTCAATGTATACAAGGACAACAATGGCGCTGGGATGGTGTGGATTTTCGTTTTTTAAGCCCAGAAGCGGGTGCTACAGATAAGAAAGGCAATAATCTATCTTGCGTGTTGGTGGTGACGGTGGCGGGCCATCGGTTATTACTAACAGGCGATATTGAAGCTAAGGTAGAAGCACAGCTGTTACTATCCGCCAGAACGTATTTCCCTGACGACGTATTGCTAGCGCCGCATCATGGCAGTAGCACTTCATCCAGCCCCCCTTTTGTAACCGCCGTTAAACCAAAAATCGTTGTTTTTTCGACGGGATACTTAAATCGTTATCATTTTCCAGCAAAAAACGTGCAAGCAAGGTATCAACTGCAAGGAGGATTAGATTACAATACTGCTTATAACGGCGCTATTTCATTCAGTTCTGATGAACAAGGTAAAATGAGTTCGGTTAGTACCGTACGCCAGGAGGTTGCCTGGCAAGTATTTTTAGAGAATTTATATATCAGTACGGTTATTAGTGAGGATAAATTGAATGAAAAAAAATAGTGATGTTTCAGCACAAGGCCAACTCTCTTCAACACCAGCTAAATCCATAGCCATACGGCGTACACCACCGTTAGAACCGGCACAAGGCCAACTTCCTTCAACACCGGCTAAACCCATAGCTGTACGGCGTACACCAACGTTAGAGCCAGCACAAGGCCAACTTCCTTCAACACCGACTCAATCCATAGCTGTACGGCGTACACCACCGTTAAAACCCATACAGGTACATATTAAACTCAAGCCTAGCTCAGAGTTAGAGAAAGCGCTGCACCAAGCCGCTGCAGAGGACGATATCGCTAAGATAGATAATTTAGTTTGTCGTGGTGCGAATATTCATGCAAAAGAAATAAAACCGTTGCGTATCTCTATGCGATATTCTTTGTTTAGGCTCTCAATCGGCATTAAACCAGACAGCGGTTTGACGGTACTGCATAAGGCGGCTGCGAAGGGCCATATACGGTCGATCGATTATTTAATAACTACTTATGGAATGGATGTAAATGAGCAGACTGAGAATGGAGAAACCGCTTATACACTGGCGGTTACAAATGACCAAAAGAAAGCCGCGAATTACTTATTAAAGAAATATCGGATTAAGTTAAACTCTAGTCCAAGGTTAGAGCAGGCTTTACATAGGGCGGCCAGCAATGGCGATAACGATGGGGTAGAATACTCGCTTCGCTGTGGTGCAGATGTTCATGCTAAAGGTCATCGTGGCTCTACTGCCCTGCATTACGCCGCTGAAAATGGCCGTATCTTAACAACGGGCTGTTTGGTGTCAATATGGCAGATGGATAGTACAGTGAAGGATGATAATGGGTGTACTCTAGTGCATAGGGCTGGGGCCGCAGATCAAATCATAATGTTAGACCATGTGGTGTTAGATTATAAATTAGATGTCCATGCCGAAGATAAGATGGGTCGCACTGCGCTACATTGGACAGCTAAAAAGGGAAAAGGCAGGACTATAAGTCATTTGCTATCAAAGCATCAAATGGATCTTTATGCAAAAGACAGACGGGGTTATACAGTTTTAAATATTGCGGCTGAAAATGGCAGAAATAAACTCATCCGTGATTTAGTATCAACCCATGAAATGAATATTAATGCTAAAACTAAAATGGGGGAAACGATTTTACACAATGCTGTAAAGAATGATAAAGTTAAAAGCATCAAGATGTTGTTAGTTGTTTACCAGATGGATGTTAATATTCAAGATTGTTATTGCCGCACGGCCTTACACAAAGCCGCCATTTACGGGCATAAAGAGGTGACTCAATATTTATGTGAACACGGGGCAGATGAGACAATAATGGATTATCGAGGGCGTACTTACTTAGACTACGGTCGTTTAATGCAAATGTATCATTTGTTAGAAGATGAGGAAAGTAGTATAGACCTCATGGCAGAAGCATTAGAACAGGAAGATTTTGATTTACTTATACCCCTGGTTCGAGAATTCGAGGCACTGAAGGCTTGGAGCTTTATAGGCATAGATCTTCCTTTATTGGAATTGCAAGAGGCGATATTAAAGGCATGCGGAATAATTTTAGATGTTGACGATTTATTCAACACTAGCCTAGAGCATTTGCGCGCCTATGAGCTAAACCCTTATGAGAATCGACTGTATATACATCGACTTTACTTAGGTGTTGAGCGTTTACTCAGAAGATGGCAGAACAATGAGCTTAGAGACCTGAAAGCAGAAGAGGCGCTAAGCAAAGAGGCGTTGCCGCAACTACAAATCTTATGGCAAGAAAAACAGCTGCCACAGATTATTATGGACGCTATCTCGCAAGAGCAAGTCATTCCTGCGAGTAATCTAGCATCGGTACTCATGCGTTGGCGTAATGGCGAATTCAGGAATGAAAAAATCGATTTGCTTGAATTATTGTTACCACAATGGCGTCAACTTAAAGTCGAGCTCGAGATAAGAAAGAATCTATCATCAGATGAGGCTTCTAGTATTGCGTCTTCCCACAGTTCTATACATCGGCACGGTTTTTTTGCAGTACGGCGAGTTGGTGATACAAGTTCAGAGGCAGAACAAACTGAAGATAAGGCCTTCTCAAATTGAAGAAGCAGGGCTTATAGCTAGTCTGTAAAGAAGTTTTTAGACAATGTATCACTACACATTAATGGCTGGTTCGCAGCGATTAAGCTTAAAATATTTATTTTTCAATGAGATATATAAATAATCATCATTTTCCAGAAAAAAATGTTCAAAAAAGGTATCAAATGGAGGGGGTTTTAGCATATAATACCGCCGACAATGGAGCCGTCTCACTGAGTTTTAATGAACTAGGTGAAATGAGCCCGGTAAATACTGCGCGCCAGGACATTGCCTGGCAAGATTTTTTAGAGAAGATATACACCCATTACACAGCAAAGATGTGAATCTGTGCGTAGGGGCAGGCCCCCATGCCTGCCCTAATGTGGGCAACCACAGGGGGTTGCCCCTACGCATTCATTGATGATGGTATATATGGTTATAATACTATAGGAACAACATGAGAGTAATACACAAACAGCCTTTAAAGCGTAAACCCGATGGCGACAGTATGGCCTTATATAAGCGCTTAACCACCTATTCTAGACAATATTGGCCTTGGTTGCTCGTGGCGGTGGCGGCCAATATGGCTTATTCCGGTATCGATGCCTTATTCACGTATTTCCTGAAGCCTTTATTAGATAAAGGTTTCGTAAAACAAGATCCTACTTTTTTAAAATGGCTTCCGCTGATCATTATCGTTTTGTTTGCGCTGCGCTCATGCATGAATTTAGCGGGTGATTACACGATGGCTAAGGTTTCACGCAGTATTGTGGTTAAGTTTAGGCAAGCCATTTTTGATAAATTATTGCATTTACCCAGTAAACATTTTGATCAAGAATCATCGGGACAATTATT
>JBIPMB010000038.1:0-15568 GCA_044369355.1 Gammaproteobacteria bacterium
TTTTGCCCTGTAAATCAAATACCTACCATTTGTCCCTAAGGTTGCTGTGATTTCATACGGTCCTATCATTGCCATGGTTTTTTTCCCTTATTCTTCATACAGTATAGTTGAATTCAATCGATATTGACTTATTAGCAATCAAAATGTGAAACTTTATCCTCGTTGATAAATAAGGATATGTAACTCTATGTGGAATGGATTATTGCGTCGCTTGAATGAAATGTTTGAGGATAAAGTAAAATCTGCCGGATCTACCCATTCAAAGGAAGGATCAGGATATGTAGTAGACTACAAATCGATGCATGAGTTGTCGGAAGATTTAGACGTGTTATCTGAAGAATTAGAAGAATCATCAGAAGAATCATCGGAAGAGTCATCCGGGGAAGAATCAGATTCGAAAGATGCCGATTCTCCTTCTATAAAATTTAAAAAAGCGTCTAGACCTGCGGGTGTGCCTATAGTTCCCCCTGTTGTGAGACCGCCGCATATACTTCAGGATGAATGTCCAACCAGACGTAAACTCTGTAATCACGGGATCGTTAAAATGATCAACCCAGAACGATTTGATTACGATACTGCTCGCCCATTGCTGATAGCGGCATCCGATTCGGGTGATAGAATGGCAAGTTGCTATTTGGGATTACTCTATGAACATGGCTTAGGTGTAAAGTCTTCTTTGCCCGCTGCCTTATTTTTCTATGACATAGCCAACGAAAATAACGCCCTGATACAATTATTGCGAGGACTGTGTCATTTACGAGGATTACATTTGCAGCCATTAGAAGTAAGTATATATGGCTATGTCGATACGGCGATCGAGTTATTCAATGAATCAGCTCGACTGAGTAAAGAGCAAAAAGATGTTGCGGCAGATTGGCAAGACACGATTGATTTTTTTAAGCGCTTACTAGAGGAAATGGAAGATCTAAGCCCTAACCTCTTTTTAGCGATAGTGTCTGAACGGGGCTTGCTGATGACGCCCAAAGATTCAGAAAAGGCGGATATTTATTATGCGAAAGTGGCAAAGCTCGCCGAACCTCGGACATTATTTAATTTGGGTCTTATGCGTGAGAAACAAGAAGATTATGATAAAGCGTATCGTTGGTTTAGTCTATCGATTGAACGTGGATTAGATGAATCGGAGTGTTGGTATCACCTCGGTACTTTATATCAACGAGGTCTTATTTTTAAACAAGATGAGGTGAAGGCGCAAGATTGTTTTCGCAAAGCGGGTTATGCAGAGTTAGAAATAGCTGTAAAAGATGATCCTTGTAGTGCGCTTATCCTCAGAAGTTCCTGGATAGGGGTAGAAACACCACCTATTAAGTTACAACAAAAAAATTGTGATGCGGATTATTCAGAAACAGATTTTGAAATAACCGAAGCAGTTGAACGAGTTAGAGTGCTACGTAATTTTAAAGCAGATCGGGACGATCGACTTTCTGTTCTAGAGGGCGAGATTCTGTGTGTACGCAATATGAATGGGCCTTGGTGGCACTGTATGAATGCTTGCTATTTAGAAGGAATGGTGCCTGCAAATGCACTTCAGCTATTGTCGAATGATGACAAGATCGGGGGACCCAGTATGAGTGCACAAAGACATCCTACTATTGTTGCGTTATTCAACTATAGCAAAGATATTCGCTTTAAGGATATGCAACGGGTGGTTCTTGGGGCATTATGGGAACCTTCAAAAATAGGTACATACAATGAAGTACCCTGGAAGGATCGTATTAAGATTGCACGTCACATTGGTGAAGGACTTAATTTTTTGCATCAAAACAACTTATTACATCGCGATCTCAATGGTGAAACGGTTCTATTGTTTTTTTCAAAGAAATCTTATTATGTAAAGCTGTTTGATTATGATACGGCAATTCTATGTAAGGAAGGGGAAATTGTGTCGAATAGAGAGGTTGGGTGTTTAGAACATAAGGCTCCAGAGTTACTGCATAAGGCGCGTTATGCGGGAGACAACCCTTGCTATGTTTATAATCATAAGACAGAAGTATATGCCTATGCCATTATTTTATGGTCGATCGCAATGGGGTTAAAACCCTATTCTGAATTTTCATCTGAGCCTTGCTACAAAGAAAAGGTTTCAGAACATGTTTTGATGGGAAAACGACCAGAAATTCCACAAGATGGCAATGAGAATACGAAAAACACCCCTTCTTTTTTTGCGGAACTCATACGAAACGGTTGGCGACAGGATGCAAAATATAGGCCACAGATACCTGGTTTTATAAAAAGCTTAAGGAAGGAAACCCTTTTGATTACGGGGGAAGAAGAGGGTAGTATGACTGAAAGATGTAGTAAAGAACCCGATTCTAGTGGAGACAGGGATAGAGGCTGTTTTAGCGCGCGTAGTCCTAGGTATTCTCTTTTCCCAAATCCTGTTGACTCTAGTATAAATATTCCTGTGAGCAAGACGCTGTCGAATGCCCCCTAAAGCATAGAGAGTTATCATTGGTATAGCCATTTTTTGTACAGCATAATTCAACGGATGGCTGAAATGTTCACTATCTTTCTGGCCCTCATTGTGATATCCTATATTTCCATCGTATTCACACGTTTTCATCTACGTAGGGTTTAATTATGACCAAATATATCTTTGTGACCGGTGGTGTTGTTTCTTCTTTGGGCAAAGGTATTGCTTCTGCTTCCTTAGCCGCCTTATTAGAGGCGCGCGGTTTAAAAGTCACCCTTATTAAACTAGATCCTTATATCAACGTCGATCCAGGAACGATGAGTCCTTTTCAACACGGCGAAGTTTTTGTAACCGAAGATGGTGCTGAAACCGATTTGGACTTAGGTCATTACGAGCGCTTTATACGCAGCCGCATGACACAAAATAATAATTGTACCACTGGGCGTATTTATGCTTCGGTGATCGCCAAGGAACGCCGCGGTGATTATTTGGGACAAACGGTGCAAGTGATTCCACATATTACCGATGCCATTAAAGCGGTGATCACCAAAGGCGCGGATGCCATGGACATTGCTTTGGTAGAAGTCGGCGGTACGGTGGGCGATATAGAATCGCTGCCATTCTTAGAAGCCATCCGACAAATGCGCACCGAATTAGGATCTGAGCAAGCGCTGTGCATACATTTAACCTTGGTGCCGGTGTTAAAAACGTCACAAGAAATTAAAACCAAACCTACACAGCATTCTGTTAAAGAATTACGCTCTATAGGTATACAACCCGATATTTTAATTTGTCGCTCTGAAGAAGCCTTGCACGCAGAGGAATGCGCTAAAATTGCGTTATTTACCGATGTGAAAGTGAAAGCGGTCATATCCTTGCCCGATGTGGACAATGTACACAGCATCCCCGAATTACTGCAAAAACAGGGTGTAGATGAACTGGTATTAGAAAAATTTAAAATCACAGCTCCAAAAGCCGATCTACACGATTGGCAACGCGTGGTGGCAGCAGAAAAGAATCGTCATCATACGGTGCATGTTGCTATGGTAGGAAAATACGTGAATTTAGCCGATGCGTATAAATCGTTGAATGAAGCTTTAAGTCATGCAGGCTTACAAACGCAAGCTAAGGTCGTTATTCATGCCGTAGAAGCCGAAGAAATTGAAAGAAAGGGCGTGGCTCTATTAAAAGACATGGATGCTATTTTAGTTCCGGGTGGGTTTGGTTCACGTGGGGTAGAAGGCAAAATTTTAGCGGCACAATATGCGCGCGAAAATAATATTCCTTATCTAGGTATTTGTTTAGGGATGCAAATTGCGGTTATAGAGTTTGCGCGTCATGTAGCCGGATGGCCAGATGCCAACAGCACCGAATTTATGGGTAATACACCCCATCCAGTGATAGCGTTGGTTACACAATGGCAAGATGCAACAGGCAAAGTAGAAAATAGAGCCGAGGATGGCGATAAAGGCGGTACTATGCGTTTAGGTGCGTATCGTTGCGCGTTGACTAAAGATTCTTTGGCTCATGCTTGTTATCAACAAGACACTATTGTCGAGCGACATCGACACCGTTATGAAGTCAATAATGTATTATTACCGCAATTAGAAGCCAAAGGGTTGCGGGTGAGTGGCCGTGCAGAGAAAGAACATTTGGTGGAAATGGTAGAATTGGCCGATCATCCATGGTTTTTGGGCTGTCAATTTCACCCCGAATTTACCTCTACACCACGCGAGGGTCATCCTTTGTTTAGCAGTTTCATTACAGCGGCGATCAAAGAGCATGAAAGAAAGAAAATGGGGCATCAGAAAGCAACAGGGGATATCGTATGAAACTATGTGGTTTTGAAGTAGGCTTGGATCAACCGCTTTTTGTGATGGCAGGTCCTTGCGTAGTTGAAAGTGAAGCTTTGGCCATAGAAACAGCGGGTTATCTTAAAGAATTGATGCAACAACGAGGCATAAACTTCATTTATAAATCTTCTTTTGATAAAGCCAATCGTTCTTCGCATGATAGCTTTAGAGGTTTAGGCATCGATAAGTCCTTGACTATTTTAGCCAAGGTTAAAAAAGAAATCGGTGTGAGTATCATTACCGATGTACATGAAGACAGTCCTTTAAACGAAGTGGCGAGTGTAGTGGATGTATTGCAAACCCCGGCATTTTTATGTAGACAAACTAACTTCATTCAAAAAGTAGCCTCGGTAGGTTTGCCGGTAAATATCAAAAAAGGTCAGTTTTTAGCGCCTTGGGATATGAAACATGTAGTGGCCAAAGCCAAAGCTGTAGGCAATGAACATATCATGGTGTGTGAACGAGGGGCTTCTTTTGGCTATAATAATTTAGTGTCGGATATGCGATCCTTAGCCATTATGCGCGATTGTGAAGCGCCGGTTGTATTTGATGCGACGCATTCCGTACAATTGCCTGGTGGGCAAGGAACGCACTCGGGCGGGCAACGTGAATTTGTGCCTACCTTAGCACGGGCTGCGGTGGCAGTGGGTATAGCGGGTTTATTTTTAGAAACGCATCCGCAACCGGAAAAAGCATTGAGCGATGGTCCTAATTCTTGGCCTTTACATA
Organism: Gammaproteobacteria bacterium; assembly: GCA_044369355.1. GTDB lineage: Bacteria > Pseudomonadota > Gammaproteobacteria > UBA1113 > UBA1113 > VFKP01. The sequence continues at coordinate 5,014 of JBIPMB010000038.1, forward strand.
AAATGCCTGCATTGTTGGACCAACTACAAGCGTTAGATGAAATCATCAAACGACAAAAAGCATACGATTTATACTCATAGCAGTTGATTTTTAGGCGAGGCGCCGAGCTCGCGAGTGCCAGGAGTGTAGTACTCTACATGACTGGCGCGAGATGGGCGAAGGCAACAAAGCCTAAGAATCAAATGCGAAGAGTAGAGCATAAAGGGGTAAAACTATGTCTACGATTATAAAACGAGAAGAACAATTTTGTGCGCACAATTATCATCCTTTACCCGTGGTATTGGTTAAAGGGGAAGGCGCTTTAGTATGGGATGAAAATGGCCGCGAATATATAGACATGATGAGTGCCTATTCGGCGGTGAGTCATGGTCATCGCCATCCTAAAATTGTCAAAGCTTTAGAGGAACAATTATCGCGCTTGGCCATAGTGTCGCGATCTTATTACAGCGATACCTTAGCAAATTTTTTGCAATATGCGTGTGAATTATTTGGTTATGATAAAGGGTTACCCATGAACACGGGCGCTGAAGCAGTAGAAACCGCTTTAAAATTAGCGCGCAAATGGGGTTATAAAGTTAAAAAAGTGCCTGCAGACAAAGCAGAAATCATCGCTTGTCGCAATAATTTTCATGGTCGCACCATTGCCATTGTGGGCATGTCTACCGAAGAACAATATCGAGATGGTTTTGGCCCATTTCCAGCGGGCTTTAATATTATTCCTTATGGCGATGTTGACGCTTTAGAAAAAGCGATCACGCCTAATACGGTGGCTTTTATCGTTGAGCCTATTCAAGGCGAAGCGGGTATTATGATGCCGCCAGTAGGGTATTTGAAAAAATGTGCTGAATTGTGTAAGCGTCATAATGTATTGCTGATTGCCGATGAAATTCAAACGGGTTTAGGGCGTACCGGTAAGCGTTTAGCCTGTGATCACGAAGGCGTTAAACCCGATATATTGGTATTGGGTAAAGCCTTGGGTGGTGGTGTGTTACCGATTTCCTTGGTGTTGGCTGACGATGCAATTATGTCGGTGTTACATCCCGGCGATCATGGCAGTACCTTTGGTGGCTATGCTTTAGCTGCTGCAGTGGGATTGGCTGCCTTAAAAACTCTAGAAGAAGAAAAATTGGCTGAACGCGCTGAAGTCTTGGGTGAACGTTTGATGAAGGGTTTAAAAAGCATTTCGCATCCAGTTATACGCGATATACGTGGCAAAGGCTTGATGATAGGTATCGAAATAGATCCAAAGATTATTCACGGTCACGACCTAGCCGAAAAGTTTTTACAACATGGTATCTTAACCAAAGAAACGCATCATGTAGTGATGCGTTTAGCACCGCCCTTGGTAATCAGCGAGGCGCTGATCGATAGGGCGATTGAAGCGGTTAAACAGGTGTTTGCTGAGGTTAAATAGCAACAGTAGCTTGAAGGTAATATTGGGCGTATGATATTCTAAGCCCGTTTTATAGGCACGTAGCTCAGTGGTAGAGCACCACCTTCACACGGTGGGGGTCGGTGGTTCGACACCACTCGTGCCTACCAAAATACCTCTTTTACCCCCACAAATTGGCTATAGGTATTGTCCATAAATTTCGGACAAAAGCTTATTTTTCAAACACTTATGTGTATATTTTATCTGGGGCCCTTTGCAAAAATAAATCGTGCTTTTATAAATTATAAAGGCAGCTTTTATATTTGCAAGAACTTAGTTTTTTTGCGCGCTTTTCAAAAGCACTTTATAATGCTATAATATTAACAGGTAATACCTTTAGATATAGGGCTCATATATGGCTACTTCTATCAAGATTGACGCGGATTTAAAACAACGGATTCAGCAGCTTGCTGAAATACGGCACCGTTCCTCGCATTGGATCATGCATGAAGCAATTCAAGATTATGTGACTCGTGAAGAAGCCAAAGAAAGCTTTAAACAAGAAGCAATTGCGTCTTGGAAAGCCTATCAAGAGACAGGGTTGCATCTAAAGGGTGCAGAGGTACAGGCTTGGCTGCATAGTTGGGGGAATAACCCTAAAAAAGATGATCCTTCATGCCACGAGTAATTGTCACCGCTGCTGCAGTAGATGGGTTAGCTCGTTGCCGCCAGTTTCTCGCCGAAAAAAATCATGTAGCTTTAGAACGTGCGGGTTTAGCAATTGCTAAGCAATTTCTGTTATTAGAAACATTACCGGAAATAGGCCGACCTTTAGATGATCTTGTGGAGATACGCGAATTAATCATTCCTTTTGGCGATTCTGGATATGTTGCGTTATATCGCTATGAACCTTCTAAAGATGAAGTGTACGTGCTTGCTTTTAGGCATCAAAAGGAAGCTGGTTATTTGTAATGGGCTGATTTTTGTCATCTTTGTATTTGTAGATCCAAAAAAACTTGCGACTTATTTCCCATCTATGGTACTCTAAACCCGTTTTATAGGCACGTAGCTCAGTGGTAGAGCACCACCTTGACATGGTGGTGGTCGGTGGTTCGATCCCACTCGTGCCTACCAAGTTTTTTAGCAATAGGTTTAAACATGCCCATCATTACTTTACCCGATAATCGTCAATTGCCATTTGACCAACCCGTGACTGTAGCCACTGTAGTGGCCAGCATAGGTGCTGGTTTAGCCAAAGCAGCTTTGGCCGCTAAGGTCAACGATGTATTGGTAGACTTAAGTTATACCATAGAAAAAGACGCTACTTTAAAGGTGATTACGGCTAAAGACGCAGAAGGCGTGGAAGTATTGCGCCATTCTACGGCGCATCTATTGGCGCAAGCCGTCAAACAATTATTTCCCAGTGCTGAAGTCACCATAGGTCCAGTGATTGAAGATGGTTTTTACTACGATTTTGCGTTTGAACGCAGTTTTACTCTCGAAGATTTAGCGGCCATAGAAGCTAAAATGCATGAATTAGCGGCTAAAAACTATGATGTCACACGACGCGTCATGAGTCGCGATGAGGCCGTCGCTTTTTTTCGTGAATTAGGTGAGGAATATAAAGCTGAAATTATTGCAGATATTCCGCCTACCGAAACTTTGTCTTTATATCAACAAGGCGATTTTGTAGACTTATGCCGTGGCCCACATGTGCCCAATACCAGCCATTTAAAAGCTTTTAAGCTGATGAAACTCGCTGGCGCTTATTGGCGTGGCGATTCCAACAATGTCATGTTACAACGCATCTATGGCACTGCTTGGGCAGACGATAAAGCCTTAGCAGCGTATTTATACCGCTTAGAAGAAGCTGAAAAACGCGATCATCGCAAGTTAGGTAAATTATTAGATTTATTTCATACTCAAGAAGAAGCACCAGGCATGGTATTTTGGCATCCTAAGGGTTGGCAATTATATCGCGTGGTTGAAGAATATGTACGCCAGAAATTACGTGAATACGAGTATCAAGAGATACGCACGCCGCAAATCGTCGATAGAATCCTGTGGGAAAAGTCGGGTCATTGGGAACAATATCGCGAAGAAATGTGGGTGACTTCAACCGAAAATCGCGATTATGCCATCAAGCCCATGAGTTGTCCCTTGCACGTACAAGTCTTCAAGCAAGGCTTACACAGTTATAGAGATCTGCCGTTGCGTTTAGCGGAATTTGGTTCTTGTCATCGCAATGAGGCTTCGGGGACTTTGCACGGTTTGATGCGAGTTCGCCATCTGACCCAGGATGATGCGCATCTGTTTATACGGGAAGATCAAATAGAATCCGAAGCTATAAAACTATTGGATTTGATCTATGAGGTCTATCATGACTTTGGTTTTGAAGACATTAGCTGTAGATTGTCTACGCGCCCTGAAAATCGCATTGGAGATGACGCCGTTTGGGATAAGGCTGAAGAAGCCCTACAAAGGGTGCTAAACAATAAAGGCGTTAATTGGAGCCTACAACCCGGTGATGGTGCCTTTTATGGCCCTAAAATCGATTTTAAACTGCGTGATTGCCTAGGCCGTGAATGGCAATGCGGTACGGTGCAATTGGACTTCCAATTGCCGGGAAGATTGGACGCTTACTACATAGACGAAGCGGGGAATAAAATTGTACCGGTGATGTTGCATAGGGCTGTACTGGGTTCTATGGAGCGGTTTATAGGGGTATTAATTGAACATTTTGCCGCTAAATTTCCAGTGTGGTTGGCACCTGTACAGGCCGTTATCCTGAATGTCAGCGACAAACAAAGCGAATACGTTCAAGAAATATACAAAAAATTAAAAAACCTAGGCTTTCGTGTAGAAAATGACTTGCGTAATGAGAAGATAGGCTTTAAGATCCGTGAGCACACACTGCAAAAAGTGCCTTACTTGCTCATTATCGGCGATAAAGAAGTCAGCAGAAGTACAGTTACCGTCAGATCTCGCGCAGGCGAAGATTTGGGGGAGATGCTTTTGCCTGATTTTGTATCCTTATTAGAGAAAGAAAGTGCCTTATTGGGGCGTGGTTCATAGGGGCAAGCCCCGTGGATAGAAATGTAAAATTATCAACTCACAGCAGTTGGTTTTTAGGCGACGGCAACAAAGCCTAAGAAGCAAATGCGAAGAGTGTTATAGGAGAATTTGAGATTAGTACTAAGCAAACAGCGGTCAAAACGCGTATCAACGAGGAGATTAGGGCAAAAGAAGTACGTGTTATCGATGAAAATGGGGACCAAGCCGGTATTTTAAGCTTAGCGGAAGCTTTGCAACGTGCCCGCACAGTCGAACTAGATTTAGTCGAAGTATCACCTACTGCAGAGCCACCTGTTTGTAAGATCATGAACTATGGTAAACATGTTTACCAGCAAAAGAAAAATGCGGCTGAGTCTAAGAAAAAGCTGCATAAAGTTGAGATCAAAGAAGTCAAATTTCGTCCAGTAACAGATGATGGAGATTATCAGGTCAAGCTACGCAACCTGATACGTTTCCTAGAGGATGGGGATAAAACCAAGGTCACGGTCCGCTTTAGGGGTCGTGAATTAGCACATAGGGAATTGGGATTAGAAATGTTAAAACGCATCAGTGAAGATTTAGCTGAATATGGTGTGGTGGAACAGTTCCCCAAAATGGAAGGGAAACAAATGGCTATGCTCTTGGGCCCTAAAAAGAAGTAACCGATTCGCTTTATATTGAAAAGTATAAAATAGAATCTTAATGCGGAGTTATTGACTATGTCAAAACTAAAAACCAAAAGTGGCGCTAAAAAGCGCTTTCGTGCTCGTGCCAATGGCTATAAATACCGTAACGCGGAGCGTTCGCATATTCTGACGAAGAAGTCGCCGAAACGCAAACGTCAACATAGAGGACAAGACTCTATTAGCGCATCCGACGAACGATCTATTCGTCGTATGTTAACCGGTAGTTAGAGGGGAAATTCCATGGCAAGAGTAAAACGCAGTGTCGTGGCGAGAGCCCGTCACAAAAAAGTATTAAAGCAAGCCAAAGGGTATCGCGGTGCTAGAAGCCGTGTCTACCGTGTGGCAAAGCAAGCGGTTATCAAAGCAGGTCAGTATGCTTACCGCGATCGTCGTCAACGTAAACGTGATTTTCGTGGTTTGTGGATTGTACGTATCAATGCTGCAGCCAGAGAATTCGGCTTAACTTACAGCCAATTTATGAATGGCTTAAGAAAAGCGGCTATAGAGATCGATCGTAAAGTGTTAGCAGAATTGGCTGTGAATCAAAAAGAAGCTTTTGCAGCGATTGTAGAACAATCTAAAGCTGCCTTGGCTCAAGCTTGATTTTTGTATGCAGTCTTTTGATGACATCCTAATAAAAGTACGCGAACAAAGTGCTGCGGCTACGGATTTAGCCGCACTAGAGCAAGTTCGCGTGCATTTTCTAGGAAAGAAAGGATCTGTCACCGAATTGATGAAGACCATGGCTACCTTGGCGCCTGCAGAGCGTCCGGCCTATGGGCAAAAGGTCAACGATTTAAAAGTAGCGATTCAATCTCTATTACAAGACAAACAATTACAACTACAACACAGTGCTTTAAACGAAGCTTTAGAGCGTGATGCTGTAGACACTTCTTTACCAGGACGTGGCGTAGGCGTAGGCCATTTGCATCCCGTCACACAAACGCGTTTGCGTATAGAAGCTTTTTTCAGTGGCATGGGTTTTGATATTGTTTCAGGCCCTGAAATTGAAGATGAATATTATAATTTTGATGCCTTAAATATTCCGGCGCACCATCCGGCGCGCGCTTCACACGATACCTTTTATTTAGAAAATGGGTCCTTACTGCGTACCCATACTTCACCTGTGCAAATTCGGTATATGAAAACGCATAAACCGCCTTTTCGTATGGTAGCACCGGGGCGAGTGTACCGCTGCGATAGCGATATGACGCATACGCCTATGTTTCATCAACTAGAAGCTTTGTTGGTGGATGATCACAGTACCTTTGCCGATTTAAAGGGTTTGTTACAATCTTTCTTAGAAGCATTTTTCGAGCAAAGCGTAGTATTACGTTTACGTCCTTCTTATTTTCCATTTACCGAGCCTTCCGCCGAAGTCGATATACAATGTGTGAAATGCAAAGGCGAGGGTTGTAGGACCTGCGGTCAATCGGGTTGGTTGGAAATATTAGGCTGCGGCATGGTACATCCACAAGTATTGGCCAATGTAGGCATAGACAGCGAGCGTTACAGTGGTTTTGCCATAGGCATGGGCATCGATCGCCTCACCATGTTGCGCTATGAGATCCCGGATTTACGATTATTATTTGAAAACGACATTCGATTTTTGCAGCAGTTTTAGCATCATTCATCGTCAATGAAGATGCGAGATTTGAATGAACATATTGAACTTGAATCAGAGCTTTGTCATCCTCGACCAGGCCGCGAGGCCGCAGTCGGGGATCCAGTTTTAAATTTCATGAAAAAATATGTGTAAGATGCGCCCAATACGAGCTTTTTTTAAGGAATACTATTATGCGTTTAATGATGCTAGGCTGTCCGGGCGCGGGTAAGGGAACTCAAGCGCAGTTTATATCCCGCGATTATCATATTCCCCAAATTTCCACCGGCGAAATGTTGCGTCAAGCCGTAACGGCGGGCAGCGAATTAGGCAAAAAAGCACAAGTCATTATGCAAGAGGGCAAATTAGTACCGGATGATTTGATCATCGCTTTAGTCAAGGCGCGTATTACCGAAAAAGACTGCGAGAATGGTTTTATATTCGATGGGTTTCCGCGTACTATACCGCAAGCACAAGCATTGATCGATGCGGACATTCCTTTAGACGTAGTATTAGAACTCAGTTTAGAGGATGAAGAAATCGTCCATAGAATGAGTGGCCGTCTCGTGCATGCCGCTTCTGGGCGAGTTTATCACAGCGAATTTAATCCTCCCAAAGTGTCCATGCAAGATGATGTCACGGGTGAACCATTAATACAACGCGAAGACGATAAAGAAGAAACCGTACGCAAACGTATAGATGTGTATCACGCGCAAACCAAACCATTAATCAATTTTTATAAACATTTTCCGAAGGATGCACGTGTTCCTGCTCCTAAATTCTGCCAAGTGTCGGGTTTAGGTACGGTAGAAGAAGTGGCGGCGCGTATTCGTGAGAGTTTATTACAAAAAATAGCATGACCTAGATTCGCTGTGGACCGTCATTGCTTCGTCAACCGTTACTAGCCTTGCTTATTCGCGTAAGAATTGTGAAACGGTTTCTTGCAATGACGAAACTGAGAAATGCAATACAGTCATAGGATGAACAGGATCTATCTTCTTTGTAATATCAGGAGCAATAACCCATGAATTTCAAACTCACCGTTATCGGCAACCCTATCCAGCACAGCAAATCCCCGTGGATCCATTCACGTTTTGCGGCGCAATTTAGCAATTTAAACGTAGACTATACTAAAACAGAATCGCCATTGGATGCTTTCGAACAAACCGTTTTTGCTTTTCGTGACAGCGGTGGCAATGGTGCTAATGTAACGATGCCTTTTAAGGAACAAGCCTATAGGCTTTGCGATGAACACTCAGAGCGAGCAAAAATCGCCAAAGCGGTGAATACCTTAAAATTTATGGATAACGGCACTATCTATGGCGATAACGCCGATGGCATAGGTTTCATACGTGATGTACAACATAACCATAATTATGATTTAGCAGGAAAAAGAATACTGTTATTGGGCGCCGGGGGTGCTACCAGAGGTTTATTGTATCCGTTATTGCAGACTAAACCGCAAAGCGTTGTGATAGCGAACAGAACTTTAACCAAGGCACAACATTTAGCCGATGAATTTCGCCAATATGGCGATATAGAAGCAAAAGAGTTTAAAGCGTTACAAGCAGAATTCGATGTGATGATCGACTGCACCAGTTTCGACTCCTGGCCTTTGCCTCTCACTAAAGATATCTTTCAAAATTGCACTTTAGTGTACGATCTAAAATACAGCGACAAGCCTACGCCTATACTTTTACAAGCAGCCGATTACGGCGTGAAGCAGTATTTAAATGGTTTTGGCATGTTGGTAGAACAAGCCGCAGAGTCATTTGCATTATGGACAGGCTTTAAACCCAACACAGCGATAGTGTTGGGTGAGTATAAAGCATTGCTGTAGGCTCTATGCGCGTGAGGGCGCATCAAAAGGCGCTCAGAATCACTCCGAACCACTATGTCTGAAGCCACTGCGGGAATCATTTGCTGCAGCGCTTGACGATGATGCATTGAAATCATTGCTTCTTCGTCGATTCTCAGAATGAAATGAACTTGAACTACTAGAGTATGAACTTTCGCTTGGGGAAGGCGGATCATTTTTTGGCAATGATTCAGATTCTTTGCTTTTATCTAGCGCTAGATTAGCTATTTCAGATAAATCCTTCAAGAATTTGCTATGCCACTTATTATGAATGGAGTGGCCGGCCAATTGCATTTGCAAGAGCATTATTTCGTCGTTAAGCTTTGTCAAATAATCATCTGTATTTTCCGCTGAATCAGCTGCTTGTATAAGTTCCTTGAGTTTCGTGTAATAATCATATAAGAACGGGGGAATGTCTTTTTCTGGAGATTGTTTATTAAAGTCATAAACGATCTTCTTTTTATCGTCGAAAATGCCGATATTATAAAAAGCTAGCTCAATGACCATTACTATACACTCCATACGTAACTTTATCTGCATTAATAGGGGAATGGAAGACTCAAATTTAAATGTAGTTATTCCTTTTTCAGCAACTCTGTAATAAACTTCATGCCTTATTTGTGAAAAAAAATTTTCTTTTCTCATTCTAAATTCTTCATATTGTTCTGAAGTTAACATTGGAATATAGGGCTTAGTTAAGCCATAACCGCAAATAGTGGTTATTCTTCTAGTCTGTACGTCGTCAAGACTAAATTTTTCTGAAAGCTCGGTTATCATAGACTCATATTTTTCGATGGATTGAAGCGTTTTCATTGCGTAGATGGCTTTGATTATTATATCATAATTTTCTATTTTTTGTATTTCCGCATCCAATTCCAGCGATCTTCGAACCAGTTTTGTGGCCCTTTGTAACGGCCCTAATTCAGAAGAAGTTTCTTCTTCAATAGAAGGGCCTTCAGCGTCTAGTATCGATTGTGATGGTTTTGTCGCGTGTTCCAGAAGATATCTATAATCGATATTATTGTCCTTACAAAATTTATCGATCGCTAGGTCTATACTAGCTTTATCCGATTCCTTTTCTCTAATGGGTTGTATTACTTTCTTACAAGCCTCAAATTTTTCCAGTTTATCTGCCGTTAATGCAGCAGATTCTTCAAGTTTAGGAGCGGTTATAAGTGAATCTTCTACATGACTTGAGGGGGATGCTACGAGTGTTAATTTTGTTGCAGACAAACGAGATAATTCGCTATAATTCTCGAATGTTTTTGCATCTAGGCCAAACAACTTGCAAAAAGATTCGATGCATTCAATTGCTCTAGCTTTTTTAGAATGTGTTGTAGATAATAGGTCTTCTGTAACGGCATAGGTTGCGATGAAGTTGCGAGTACCATTTTTAATAATATAGTCTATTATATCGCTCTTATTGCGTAAGCGCATGAAATCTTCAAAATCCGATGATTCTATACCTTTAGGAAAATGCCTCTTCTGAGATAAAACCATATTGAAGCCGAGGAAAACTTTTTTAGAGGAAAAACTTAGCCAGGCAGAAAACCGTTTATCTTGATTGTCTTCTATAAGTCTTGTAATAAATGGTTTTTCTGGTTCAACAAGATGGAGCGGATGGAAGATGGATGCGCGTAAACCTCCTTGCGTATGTAATTCTTGTGCAACGGCCTCTAAAAAAGCATCGCGAATCTGCTCGTTAGCTTCTTCGATTGTTTGAAAAATTCTTGCTTCAAAAGCAGCCATAATCTTTAATCCTCCATAGTTATTATATTTTAAATCACAATAGGTATATGGTAGTATTCTACACTTAAAAATATTTTTTTACAAGAGTATATAGTCAATACAGTTTCATTAGTGATGGCTATATACCCATTATACTTCAAGATGCGAGATTCGCAAACTCACAGGTTACTCGTCCAAAGCCATCGTCGCCGTTGTGTCAAACACGCCGTCAATACATCCTTGTAGGCTCGGTC
>JBIPMB010000315.1:0-4712 GCA_044369355.1 Gammaproteobacteria bacterium
GGCAATGAGGCGATCCGCTCGCGCTCGCGAGATTGCCATTCATCGCGGCGGCGGCGGGCAATCTCAGGATCAAACGTGGAATCACAGCGGCGGTACTTTTGCCACGTACCGCACTTGCTCGCGCCCAAAGATTTGAAGCCGCTCACCTGCCAATCATCGCCCGCACTGGCTAGGCATAGGATCAGATTTTCATCTTGCGAGATACGGCATTTTCCGCTGGTATCATCGCAGATCGGACATTGAATCGATTTAGCCGTGGGGATTAGATTACGGGTCATGCCATCACCCCGCAAACGATCAAGAGAATTTCGTTATCGCCCGCGTGGGAAATCTCCCACGCCCCATCGATATCGCTCACGCCCGCCCGCCGCTTTAACTCGTCTCGTATCTCGATCGGATCAACCTCGTGACCCTCGCTCACCAAAATCGCGATCGCCTGATCAACATCCTCGCAAATCAGTTCTAATGAGCGAGCCGCTAGCCGTGGTGTGTGGGCTACCGGGCGGGCGCTAGGGATAGCGCTTGTGGGGTGTTTTCGGGTAGAATGAGAGCGAATATGAAAAGAATGTGAGACGAGAGACTTTTGCGAATTGCTTGCGTAATTTGCGTAATTTGCGTAATTTGGGTGCATAGATCAATTCCTTTGTGGATTGAGACCCGTTAATCAGAGAGCTACCCTAGGAAAGTTTCTGCTCTGTTAGCGGGTGAGTTTTTTTAGGAAGACCTCGATCAAAAATGATCGGGGTCTTTCTGTTTTTTTCATTGTCTAATGGTCTCGCGCGGCGGCTTGACCTGTCAAAGCAAGCACGGCTAAAAGCTCGCGATAGGCGCGATTTTGCCGCCGCCCTTTTGCGGTGATTTGCTTGAGTTTTTGAAAGTCGCTAGCGGATAGCGCCCACTCAATATCACTGAGAATCACTTGCGTATCGGAGATCCACTTGCGATCGAGGCGTGGTGAGCGGGGAAGGGGGAGAGGATCATTCATTTTCGGTTACCTCACTGATAACAATCTCACTGGCATCGATCGGCTCGGCTTCTCCCTTCAGGATTTGCAGCCAGAGTAGATCGGGGTCAGTCCCTCGCTTGCGTGCCAGATACGCCACACGCTCTTTAATCATCGATTCGCGCTGCATCAGTTTCGATCGGAGTAGCGATCGGGCCTGAGACGTAGGGCTGTCGTTGTTCATCCATGAATCGACCATAAGCAGATCACTATAGATCTCGCCCAGAGCGACTAACTGTAGTCGCTCTGGCATTCTGCGATCCGTGTTTTTTGGTCTTGCCATAACGCTTTTTTTACAGCTCATTTACACACTCCTAATTCTCTCACAGTCGCTCTATACAAGCATTCTACACTAATCACCCTGTTTAAACACGATTTAAATGTAGTTATAGGGTTGCTATAACGCTGCAATCTGTGTATATTGAACACATTGAACACGCCACAAAACACCGTGTCCAACGCCCCAAACCTATACGGCTAGCAGATTGCAGCCGATATCGAGCTTTGGGCTAAACGTTCAATCGGTGTTCAAATCGGGTTCAGTGCAACGTTCAACTAAACACCCGCTTAAACCATGCAAACTTACACCCGCCTCGAAACCGCCGCAAAATTTGGCGTATCGAACACGATCATCTCGCGCAACCTCAAAGCACTCTCTGATATGGGATTTGCAGACCTCACGACCGATGAGAATCGCCTCACCGAACGGGCGATCTATTTGATCGAGCTTTACCGCGCTAAAGATTTTTCGATGCTTGACGATGAGCTTGAGTGTGACCGCCTCGCGCTCGATCCGCTGCAAAGCGATGTATGCGATATCGAGCCGATCGCGCCCACTGGCTACGCACTCGCGCCTATTCAATCGAGCCAATACTCGATCGCGCCTGTAGCCTCATTCGATGCCAGCGCCTACGAGAATCAAGCCGATAGCGCCCTCGCACAATGGCAAGCACTACAAGATGAGATGAATGCTCGCGCGGCTCAAATGCAGGCGAATAATGAGCAAATTCAAGCCGCTACGCAAGCTACAGCCCGCAATATGGCGGCTCAAATGCTGATGGGCATGAGCATGGAACTATCGCAGCAATTAGCCGCTGGAATGCCCCTCGTGCAAGCACAAGCCCTGCAAATGATGATGGGAAAGCAACCCGCCGCCGCCGCTACCTCGCGCTCGCAATCCTAGCCGCCCTCGCGATTACTGGCTTAATCGCAAAAGCGCCCGATCTATCAAAAGATCGAGCGCCCCATGTACCACCGCCCGCTCATGAATTCCAAGCATAGCGGGCGGCTCACCCCACCATTATCGCCTTATGTACCGACGTAATCAATGGCAAGCGTGGCAAGTAGCCCTCGCTACCGCCGCCGCCCTGTATTTCTTTTTTGATCTCGCGCCCCGCCCTCACACCGCCGCTTTTATTTCTGGCTTCAATTCCGATCAAGTGAGCGAGGGTAAGTAAGATGGCAAGCGCGAAACAGCATATCAATGCCCTACGCATTGCTGAGATCGATGATCTGATCTCAGATGAGCGAGTCATTCAAAAGGAATTCGAGCTATCGAGCGAGCAATCAAAGTCACTCACCTGGGAACAAAAATCACTCCAAGCCGCGATCGATACCGATATCGCGATCGAGCGCTCGCGCGGTAAGCAAGCCGATCTTGTAGCCTCACAACACACCGCCGATCGCTCTGAAGCGCTAGCCGGTAAAGCCCTGCATGAATTAGGCAAAGCTACAGATCAGCTCGCTTTTGCTGAATTCGATCGCCAAATCTCACAGCGCGAGTTAATCGCCAAAGCACAGGATTTAATCCTCAATGTGAGCGAGGCTGAAACTCTGATTTCACAACGGATCGAGACGATCGAGGCTACCTATCAATTCTTGCCTGATTTCTCTGATTTACCCCGCCTAGGTGAGAGCTGATGAAATTTCAAATCACCCTAGCCACTACCGCCGCCGCCGCAATCATGATCGCCGCCGCCGCCGCGCGTGGTGATTTTGGCTGTATCGCCCTCGCGAGCTTATCGGCATTTTCGGGCGCGAGTCTATCAAGCGGGGTGATAGATCGCCGCCGCCGCCTCGATATCGATGATGCTACCGCCGCCGCCTACAGAAAGGGCTATAGCACCGCCGAAAATGCCTCACAAGCTCGATTCGATGAGATTATGAGCGAGCATAAGCGGGCGCTGGATCGAGCCGCTACACAGGCCGCTACGGGTGGATATGAGCGAGCCTCGCGCGTGCTGAATCTCGATCATGAGCGCGAGATATCAGCTCTCAAATCTCAGCATGAGCAAGCGCTCGCGAGCCTCACCCGTGAGCTACAGGCGACTCGAAATCAATGCGATGAGCTATCAGGCCGGATCGCCAATCATCGCACAGAGCAAGCCAAACTAGAGCGCGATCGAGGTTCATTAAAACGCGAGCAAGAATCACTCGAAAAATTCAAAAATCAGCTCACGGAATTACGCCTAAATTACAAGCATCAAGCCGATCAAGCCCGCCGCGATCAAAGCACAATTGCCGCCCTACGCTCGCGCCTGAGTGACCTCGAAAAAGCGATTCGTAGCGAGCATGAGCGAGGCATTAAGATCGGGGCGGCGGATCAACTTAAAGCCGATGAGGATCGGCTCATGCGAGCGGATCTCGAAATCGCTACCCTCAAAGCAAAGCTCACAGAAATGAGCGTATTACTCGATCGCCGCCGCCGCGCTGCAAAATTTGAGGAAAGCTTACCCACACTCTCTGAGGCATTAGGCTCGCCTAAGCCGCTGCTAATCATTGGCTCGCAAGGATCAGGCAAAGCCCTCACCCTGGCTAATGCCCTAAGCGCTTTTGCGGGCGGGGCGGCAATTTTGCCGGTAGTGCTTGACGTGAGCGAGGCGCGAGATCCCGACAGCTCATGGATGCGCTTAGGTGTGCCTGCTACGGATAGCGCTGAATTATTTCTGCGATTTATCGAGCGCTTGGTGAGCAATTTAGAGACTCGCGCCCACCGCAATAATCGAGCCGCTTACGATAGCCAGCCCTGGATTTTCCCGATCATTGATGAGGCTCTATGCGCTTTCGATGGGCTATCGAAAGAAGATATCGAGGATCGCTTAGTACCTTCGTTGCGAGCGCTTGAATCGCGAGGGCATAAGCGTAAGGTTATCCCGTGCTTGTTAACTCAGAATGCACAGATTCAAAACCTCAAGGCGCGAGGCGTATCGACTTGGAACACGGGCGTGCTTTCCAACTTCACACACATCAGATTGAACGATGCGCTCGCCTCATCAATCACGATCGAGGATACCGATCGCGATCCGGCATTAGCCGCCTACCTCGAAATCAATGAGGGCAAATTTATCGCAGGCATCGAGAAAGATTCAGCACGCGGGCGAGTGAAACTCGCGATCAAACATCCCTCGCATCATGGGCAAGAATTGATCGATACTATCCCCCGATCGGGAATCACTGGCTTAGAATTAGCCACCCCGCCCGCCTATTTCCCGCGCGAGATCGCCTCACTATTTGGTGGTGATTCATGGGAATCTATCGGTGATGAGGTGGTGAGCCTCACCGAATCTCACCCGCTGGAAACCAAGCCTAGCGAGGTTTGTGAAGTGGTGAGTCCTACAGATACACCCGCCGATCTCGCGCGAGCCTACGGACTAAGCGCGAGTGATGTGAGCGCGATCCTCGATGCGATCGATGAGGGCGCGAGCATGAG
>JBIPMB010000278.1:0-4688 GCA_044369355.1 Gammaproteobacteria bacterium
AGAGGTTGAACGTCACTTTGCCCGTTTCCGGCAACTTGCTCTCGAAGGCGGGGAGCGGCGTCCCCGTCCACTCGAACGGACGAATGACGCACTCTTTGCGATTGCCAGGAGCCTCGGTAATCGAGACCTCGATCTCAACCTTATTGCGCTGCATGACCTTCATGAAGCGCTGCCTCACCTCGAAGACGAGGCGGTCAAGGTTGAGCTCGGTGATGCCGATATCCTTGGTTACCTTGAATAGCTCGAGCTTGGAGCGCCAGTTGGCGCGGCTCTTACCCCTCGCGGATCCGGCTTCGCCAAAGGCGAGGTTCGGCTCGATCGCGCGCGGCACCTTAGGAAGCTCTTGGCCTTTGGCGCCAAGAATATCCTTGGTAACGAACTTCCAGCGAACGTACGGCTCAACCTCGGGCGCATGGCAGCTGGTGAAGGTCCAGTACTCGCAGACGGACAGCGGGGCAATGAGGCCCATGCCGAACTCGCCGATCGATTTCTTTCCCTTGCGGCCGCGCTGGCACACAGACCTGAGCCGGCTCTTGAACATCTCGCGGGAGATGCCCGCGCCGTTGTCGGTCACGGTTACCTTGCCGCTCACGCGGTCGACGTTAACGGTGACGCGCGTGGCGTTGACGTCAACATCGAGGGCGTTCTGGATAGCCTCCAGCAGCACCGCCAGGAGCGACGGGTAATCTTTGGAGATGGTGGCGAAAGCGCCCCCACGTTCCAGGTCGAGTTCGTCGAACTCTTCGGCGCCCGGCGACGCCAATGGTATTGGTGATTTCTTCATTTCTTTTGTTTCCTCGCGGCGGTTTCGCTGCAGAGCGGCGCGAGTGCCACCTGCAGACGGAATACTTTATTTCCAGGCCCATCGGCGAGCAGGCTTCGGAGCCGCTCCCGATCTTGGGATGTCCCAACGGTGCCGATGTGTTCTACGAGCGGCAGCAGCACCTTGATGTGCAGGGCCGTAATATCCACCAGCGCGGAAGCCGGTGTGGCCTCCGCGATGCGAACATCCGGGACTGACTTGCTCGCTACCTCTGGCTCTGCCCCGGGATCGGGGGGAGCGTGGACCGAGGGAGGGACCGCGGTCGGCTTACCTTTCGCCGCTTCCGCATCGCCTGGTTTGGCTTTTGGCTCAAACCCGACCGCGCGCAGCTCGGCGAGCCATCGGACCTTTTGCGTCGCGACGTCTCCAGATTTTTGGCTGACATGGTCGGCCATTCTCCGAACCTTCGACGCGTGCATTGGGGTGCCGGCCATAACTTTCGGGAACATGGTTTGGCTGCTTGAGCCGTACCCGAGAACCTCGTTCACATCGTCTTTCCCGGTTATGCCGAGGCCGACGATAATCTCGAAGGATTCAAGGTGGGTAACAGGGTCTGGGCGGTAGCCCAGAACCCACAGGAGCGCCTTAACCTTGGCGATGTTACTCGCCGTGGCGTGGGCGTCTCCGTCTCGTCGCGCCCAGGTTCGTAGGTTCTCCGGCGGAATGCCGAAGAGCTTGGAAACGGCGAGGCGGCGTACGTAGCCATGCCCAGCCGAGCCGATTCCTGACGCCTTCGCAAAGGCCCAGAACTCGGCCGGGAGCTTGCTGTATCTTGAGGATTCTTCGTTTCTTTTCATGTTGTTGTCTTGGTTTTTCAAGGATTACTCGGGGAAATGTTTTGCACGTTTTAGACACAATGTCAATTTGACCTTATTATTTAAATGTTTTTTAGTACAAAAGGAAAACCCGCCGTAGCACGGCGGGTGAATCTACTAGACTGGTTGCTCGGCTACGGCGGGGTTCTTCCTCTTCTCGAGCCATTCCCTCTCCGCCGCCTCGAAGGTCTCCCGCCAGGCGGCCAGGGTTATGACATCGTGGTACTGGCCATTCAGGAACACGTCGTCCTTGAACCTACCCTCTTCGACGTAGCCACAGCGCTTCTGGCACCGCAGCGACCGCTCGTTGGGCGCGTAGACGTTCGAGTACACCTTTCGCAGGTTGAGCCGGCGAAAGGCGTGCCCCAGGAGGAGCATTTTGGCTTCCGTGCCGTAGCCTTTGCCCCGCGCCTCCTGGTGACCAATCATGGTTCCGGTAACGGCCGTGCGGTTGATCCAGGACTCGACCTTCATGCTGGTGAGGCCAATTAGGCCAAGTTCCCGCACCTCGATGCCGAGGTAGAGCTCCCCTTCCTTGCGGCGGGAAATCTTGTCGAGCCACTCGACCTCGTCGTCCCACCCCATCGGGAAGTCTCCGCGAATCAGGAAGCGATTGGTTTCCGGGTCGTTGATCCAGCGCAAGAGGAGCGGCGTGTCAGCGCGGCTCACGGTGCGCAGGGTGAGGCGTTCACCCACCAAAAACGGCGTGGTTTTAACATCCGCGAGGCTTGGCTCGGCGGCTTTCGCATTGCTTTCGGTATTCATTTTTCTAGGTGCTGATTCCGGGAGGTGTTGCCGACCCTTTCGGGGCCGCGCGGCAGAGAAAACCCCGGCGTTCGCTCTGCCGGGGTTCCTCAAATCAGCTGGTGGCTAGTTTCAGAAAATTCGGCAAGGCGAAAGGCGGCGCGCCATCGCGACGATGGAGCCGTAGTTCGGAGCCTGGTTTTTCGTGAAATGCCGTTTCATGGCGGAAATAGTTTTAACCTATTTTTAGGTAAAGTCAAACATTCCGCGCGCCCGCTACTTTTCACGCACGGTGCCCCGCGGCAGACAAAAAAAGAAAAGCCCGACAGGTCGGGCGTTTAGGGAAGCGCGGTTTCTGCGAGCACGCGAACAGGCAGCGGAGCCTCTGGCCAAGACCGTAGCGCCAGAGCCCAGTTTTTGCCGTCTGATTCGCCCAGGACAGGCACCGACCGAACGGCCAGCGAGTCGCTCCCCTTCTCGAGCAGCGGCGCCAGCATTCGGCACAGCGGGTGGTGGTCTCCGCCGCCATCGGTCAAGACGAGACACGGAACGCCCAGCTGCCCAGCCGCGGCGGCCACCGCGAGGCCTGCCAGAATCAGCCTGTCGGTATCTTGCGAGCCCAGGCCGATGCCCACTCTCACAAACATATCCGACAGGATTAGGTCCGGCGCCTCGATCATTCCCTCAGCAATGGCCCGGAGCAGATCTTCTGCCTCAGTCGCCGTGCGGCAGACGCCGAACTTATTCCCGGCAAACTGGCGCAACGCCGACTCCACGTGCCGCTCGGTATCCTCGACGAGGACAATAAACATTTTTTCTTTGTGCATACGCGGCGAGCCTAGCAGAAAAATCTCAGGCGCCAGAAGCCTCGCGAACCAGCCCGGCGACTCGGGGCACCGGGCTGGCCACAGCGCTTCCAAGGAGAAGCAGCTCCGCTACTCGAGAATCCCGTCCAGGTTCACGTCGTAGAGGATGCGGTCGTGCGCCAGGCTGTAGCGGACGACCTCGTCGGCGCCAAACCACACGGGGATCTCGAGCGCGGCCTCTTCGGGAGATCCCGAGGCGTGCACGATGTTGCGCACCGCGCGACCGTCCAGCTCTGACATCGAGTAGGAATCGAGCATCAGGTCGCCGCGAATGGTGCCGACGTCGGACGTTAGGGGCTCCGTGC
Source organism: Gammaproteobacteria bacterium (assembly GCA_044369355.1). GTDB lineage: Bacteria > Pseudomonadota > Gammaproteobacteria > UBA1113 > UBA1113 > VFKP01. Next base: position 3,554 of record JBIPMB010000278.1, read on the forward strand.
CGCCGACGAGCTTGCGGACCACCGCCGCCGCGTGCGCGCCCTGCCAGACCATCGCAAAAACCGGCCCCGAGGCGAGATACTTCAAAAGCTTAGCCAAGATTGCCTCGCCGGCGGCAATCGGCGTCTCGGGGTGCGAAGCGTTGCGCGCCTTCGCCGCCGCAATCGACTTCTCCCCTACCCGCGCGAGCCAGGTTGGGTCAGAGGTGTAGTGGGCGCGCGCCTTCGCCTCGTCCGGCACCACAATTTTCGCGGCCACCAGCTTGAGGCCGACGCGCTCGACGCGGCGCAGCACCTCGCCAATTAGCGTGCGCTGCACGCCGTCAGGCTTCACGATCAGGAGCGTCTGCTCGAGCGACGGGTGCGGTTGTTCCATAGCCGCACCTTAGCACGCCGCCTGACCCGGACCCGCGCGACGAGCCTCAACCCCTAAATTTTCGGTAAAGAAAGGCCTCGCCTTTCTTTACCGAAATCGTCAGCAAAAAGAAAAGGGGCAAAGAATGCCCCAGGTTACCGAAACGACTAGGCGGCGACAGGAAACGGGCGCGACACGAGGAAGCGCGCGGTCTCGAAGTACGGCCCGTCTAGGCTTTCGCCAGAAATGCACCGGCCGTAATTGTTCCGCCAAAGGCACGCGCGGATGCTCGTAAGGTCATAGCCCGGAACCGTGTCTCCTAGCGCGATGATTTTCTTTTCGGCAGGTTCCCGCTGGTCACGCTGCGCGAGGCGCAGCAGGTTGTACGCGGTGCTCGGCACCCACCCCTCGCCCGGGAACGCCTCGCAAATCGCTTCGCGAATCTCCTCTCCGCGGACGCTGATTTTGGCTTCCGGTTCTGCGGCGTCTTCGAAGCTGAGCAACGCCAGCTGAAGCGGCACACCGCGTGCCGGCAAAACGACCTCCCTCAGCCAAGGCTCGAGAGGCACGACGCAGAGAGGTTGACCTTGGTGCAAATTGACCGCCGAGAGCACCAGCTGCCCCATTGCCTCCAAGGTCTTACACCCGAGAGATTCGTTGACGTCCCAGAGGAGGGGTTCTTCGTAAATTTCCAGACCGTAGCGTCTGCCTTTAAATATTGTTTTATTTTTATGTATTTTCATGTGGTACGACGCCTTTCTTGGCGGATTCAAAACAAAGACA
>JBIPMB010000165.1:0-4664 GCA_044369355.1 Gammaproteobacteria bacterium
CCGGAATAATGTGGATGTTGCCGGCAAGATATTCATAGTGGATGAAGCCTCCATGTTATCTGATGCCAAAAGTGAGGGAGAGTTTTTTCGTTTCGGTACAAGTCGTCTTTTGTCCGATCTGATTACTTACACAAGAGTAGCGCAACCTAATGTAAATTCTAAAATTATTTTCGTTGGAGACCCTTGTCAATTAGCTCCTGTTGGTGATAACAGTTCAAAAGCATTTGAAGCTCACTATCTTTTAGAGAAATTCAATCTTTTTTCAGAAGAAACTGAAATGAAAGAAGTGCAGCGACAAGGCGGTGATAGTGGTGTATTAAAAGCTGCGGCCAAAATACGCAAGAGTATTTCAGACAATATTTTCAATGACTTCAACTTACTTTCAAATGGTAAGGATATTCTAAATCCTGCATATGAAAACTTTCTTGATACCTGGCAAGATGCAGCAAGTCCAAAAATTATTATTGCCAGTAAAAATAAAACCTGCCTTGATCTCAATTTACAGATAAGAGAGCGAAGATTCGGCAATCCTGATTTACCTGTTCAGAAAAGCGATATTGTAATCATGGGTGGAAATAATTATCGCAAAGGCATTTTCAATGGCGAATTTGCTGTTATCAATGAAGTAAGCGATACAGTTACGCAAAGAACAATTGCTTTAAGAGGTAAAAATCCAGTAACACTTTTTTGGCGTGATGTTGAGTTGGTTTTCCCTGACGCAGAGAGCAGCAATAAAATTGTGAAGGGAAAGATGCTTGAAAACTTTCTTTACGGGGATAATTTTTTGAAGCCGGAAGAGACACAAGCTTTGTATGTAGACTTTACAAGCCGCCATAAGGGCTTAAAACCCCATACAGAAGAGTTTAAGGAAGCGATTATACAGGATGAGTATTTCAACTGCTTATTGATGAAGTTTGGTTATGCAGTTACCTGCCACAAGGCTCAAGGTGGCGAATGGAATAATGTTTTTACTGTTTGGGATAGTGATAATATGAAAGGGTTTGACTGCTTTACCCATAAACAAAGGAGAGCAGGTAAAACTAATCAGGGTTTCTACCGATGGGCATACACGGCTATCACCAGAGCATCAAATACACTTTATGCATTAAATCCGCCTTTTTTCAATTACTATTCAGACATGGCATTCCTTGAAGTGACTGTCCTGAATGCATTAAACGAATTAACAGGCAATCAGATTCAAACAGAAGAAATTTGTTTTGATAGTGAATTGCTGCAACAGCTTTCAGTGCTAAACCTTTTAGAGAAACCAATTCCATTACAAGATCATTTTATTAAGGTTCGTCAGGCAGTAAGAAAACAATTCATTGAAATTGTTGAGTGGAAAAAAATTGGATTTGAGATTAGATACTCTTTTATGAGGGAGCAAGACAAAGCCGTTTTCAGAACTTATGTAAACGGTCAAAATGAATTTAGAAACCCATTTGCCTTAATGCCAAATCTTTCTCCAAACAGCTCTCTCAATATTACACTTGCTGAAATATTCAATCATTTGCCAAATGTCACTATAAAGCGAAATACAGCCGAAACGATTTTTAGCCAAATTGAATTTGACAGTAAGTTAGAAGAAGAGTTACCCTTTACAAGAAGTTTGTTTGATGATCTAGTATTGTTATTTAAAGCGACTGATATTACAATTGAGGATATTGAACATCTGCAATATAAAGAACGCTATACATTTAAGCGAAACAATGAAACAGCCATTGTAGATTTTGAATACAATAAAAATGGTTTTTTTGGAAGGGTTGTTCCGATTCAAAATTTGAACAACAGTCAGTCGTTGCTCTCCACCATTCGAACGGCATTGCAAACTTTTAAACAAGAAGAATATGCCAGCTAAAGAAATAAAAGAACTTCGTCAGGCGGGAAAGTTAGAAGAAGCTTATGCTATGGCCAAAGCAGAATTAGAAGCTGATTTGTCAAATATTTGGGGTAAGCGGAACTTGAGTTGGGTGTTATATTCCCAACTAGATGAACTCGCGTCAAATTTAGATCTTTTTTTAGAGAAAATTAAAGAGGTAAAAGAATTGGATTTGGCGGCATCAGAAGAAATGTTTTTCGAGAATATTTCTATAGTTATATCCAAAGCAGCAAGGATTATTACTCGTGAAGCTACTCTGGATATTAACAAAATATATCGTTTGTTTGATTCGATAAAGGAATTGCCATTAAAAAGAAATTCCAAATGGTTTAGCGTTCTTTACAATGTAATGCATAAAGGAATGAAGGATTCCAATAGATATATTGAATTTGCGGACTGGTGGGATTTCAAAAATTTTAGACCGGAAGATTTCCAAAAGGAAAAAATGCCCAATGGTAAAGAGATTATGGCGATTGCTGAACAGGCATATATTGCATATGCAAAACATTTATTGCCGAAGCAAACTCAGCACGGTGAAATTATTTTTGACAAAGGAAAAGCTAAAGCTTTCCTGTCTGTATTATCTCAAATAGTGGAGGATTATCCTCAGTTTCAATACCCTGCATATTTTAATGCAAAACTATTATTAGCATTAGGTAACAAGGACAATTTGCTGGAATCATTGTTGCCCTTTGCCAAAAAGAAACGCAATGATTTTTGGGTATGGGAAATTCTTGCCGAAGCATTTTCAGGTGATTCAGAAAAAATATTCGCTTGCTATTGTAAGGCTTTATCTTGTAAAAGTCCCGATGAAATGTTGGTCAGTCTTAGACAAAAAATGGCAAGGCTATTAATTGAAAAAAAACTGTATAACGAGGCAAAGACAGAAATAGATTTGTTAGTTCATGCAAGAACAGCACAAAGTTTTAGAATACCTGCTGAGGTTACTAACTGGCAAGCTATGAATTGGTACAAAACCGCGGTCTCTTTTAAATCAAATTTAAATTTCTATAAAAGCTTTTTACCAATTGCAGAAGAACATTTATACAGTGATGTGGCTGTCGAATCTGTAATCGTTGAATTTGTTAACTCTGACAAGAAGATACTTAATTTCATTGCATCTGAATCTAAGTTTGGTTTTTTAAAGTATGATAGATTTCTTTCAGAAGTAAAAGTTGGAGATACGTTGAAAGTGAGATTCCAGGGAGGAAGCAATGAAGGCTTGTATAAACTATATACTGCAATCAAAGTTAATGACGAATCTTTCAAAAAGCAATTTATCAAAGAAATACAAGGTATCGTAAGAATTCCTTTAGGTAAGGCCTTTGGATTTATAGACGATGTTTTCATACCCCCTTCTTTTGTTTCGAAACACAAATTAGGAGATGGTGTTCAATTTATCGGGAAAGCTATAAAATCATTTAATAAAGAAAAAAGACAGTGGTGTTGGAAAGTTTTTTAGTTTACAGATTCAAAATCGACCATTTGAAGTTATAGAATGTTGATCTGTCTAGTCTTTTAGAATCCCCCACTTGTTAAATTTATTTTTCACTTGTGTAACGTTTTGATAACCTAAAGCTTTTGTTGTAGCATTGATATCAAAGCTATACCTTTTGTATACTGTATTGCAATGTTTTTTTAAAGCGATTTCATATCTTTCATCGTTCAAGTTTTCTTCCATATAAAATCTAGTTGGTAAATCATTAATATCGATTCTTTCTAAACGTAGCGGAAAGAGAGAATTTAGTGTATTATAAATTTCTCTAAAATTTCCAGGAAATGAATATTGCTGAATTATGCTTAGTGCCCTTGGCGTCATATTTAGTTTTCGTCCAAACTTTTTTTCAAAATTGTTTAAATAGTATTTAATTACATCTTGTCTTTCTTTCTCTGTCCTATTTCTGTAAGGTTGCAGCACTACTTCTGGATTAGAAAGTCGATAATATAGGTCCCAACGAAACTTTCCGTCTTTGCATTTTTGATAAAGGTCTACATTAGTTGCAGCAATAATCCGCACCTTTATATTCTTTTTTATCTCATTTGATCCTAGCATCTTTATCTCTCTATTTTCTATTGTTCTTAACAGGCTTTGTTGCATATAGGGCGTAATGTCACCTATTTCGTCTAAGAAAAGTGTGCCTCCATTGCACTCTTCAAAAAGACCTTTTCTATCTTCTATTGCACCTGTAAATGACCCTTTCTTATGACCGAACAGTTCACTATAAAGTATTTCATTAGGTAGTGATGCGCAGTTAATCGCCTTATATGTTTTGGCTGAAAGTGGTGAATTTTTGAAGATAAATTCCGCCATACGATCCTTTCCGCAACCTGTCTCTCCAAGAATAAGTATAGGCATTTCTGCTGATTGGGCATAGGTGAATGCCCTTTCATACTCATTTTCTACAATACTGTCTTTGTATATGTCATTTGGTATGCTAATTCGAAGGTGACTCTCTCTTAGTGTATCATCCAGTAAACTACTTACGAATGGTTTAATCATCTTGAGTGATGACTGCTTTGCTCCAGGCACATACTCAGGGCGCTGAAGAACATGTAGTGAGAAACGATTTCTCATTGAGAGATTCAGCGTGCACCATGCCATCCCTACTGCAGTTGGTCCTGTGCCTGCAACAATATGCAGATCGTCATCAGCGTCGAAAGTCTGTAGCATAGCTCTTAGAGCACTCTCAATTACATTAAAATCCTGGAGATCGCGCTTATCAATGCCGGTCTCTTTAAACTCAACTTGATGACTAGGGTGCTTTTCCTTAATATGACGCTCAAG
>JBIPMB010000229.1:0-2689 GCA_044369355.1 Gammaproteobacteria bacterium
CAGGTTGCCCACCGAACTAAGTATCTCTGAATATCCGCCGCATGCACGGCATTATCTATCGAAGCGATTACTTTGTTCAGAGCACGACTGCAACAACGCGGATGCATTGATACTGTCACCTGGGATTTACTATTTTGAGGGTTTCGCGACGCCTCAAACAACAGTGTTCAATTAAGTTAAATAAAGGCTTCATGCTGCACATGAGTCAATGCGAATGATTATCATTTTGCGTTAACTCAACACCCACAACTTCTATTTCTCTTAACCGAACACTTTGTTAAAATAATGCTTCTAATAAAATGAATCGCATTCAAACTTTTTATACGCATTTTTTTGCAGCGTACTTCAAAGCATAATTCCTGTAACATTTCAAAGAAGCGCTTTCTTGCTTTAAAACAAGCGCAATTACACTATCACGCAACTTTACTTGAAATCAATAGTTTCATGCAAAATATTTTTAAAAAAATTTAGGAATATCGTCACATAAAATAAATGCTACGCTTTTACTTTTTAAATTCAATCTTATGTCAGCCACTGATTTTAAAATTTAACCCGGCATAATTTAATGTCAAGACCATTGTATGCGACTTTATCTTTTGTCTTATGCTTTTTTAATCTCACCCAGAAAAAACTTTCAGCTTATTTTTTTATTACCCAGCACTTGAATCAAGCATAAACCAAATAAGAACCTTTCTCATATAGAATCGCAAAAATAATTTTACTTCCCCTACGGCTTCGTTACCCTAAAACAAAAATGTAATTACTCGTTTTTTTGTAACTACTCGCGCCTTGTTGGCGACGGCTTTTTCCCCCACGATGAATGTTTAAGCACATTGTATTTTTTTTAATACTAGTATAAAATACGCTATAATATAGGTTACCGCTCTTTCGGAGCAAACGAGGACAACATGCTCAAATTACCCATAGGCTACGACAATTTCGGCGAAGTCCGCAGACAAGGCTTTAGCCTGGTCGATAAATCCTTGCTCATCAAAGACTTCTGGGAAGATAACGCCCAGGTGGCCCTAATCACTCGCCCTAGGCGCTTTGGCAAAAGCCTGAATCTATCCATGTTACACCACTTTTTTGCCGCTTCCGTGGCGGGAGAAAGCACTCAAGGCTTGTTTGATGATTTAAAAATAGCCGAACTCGGTGAAACCTACATGCGTCATCAAGGCCAATATCCCGTGATTACCCTTACTCTCAAAGGTATCAAAGCAAAAACTTTTGATCAGGCCTGCGCTAGTTTGGCGGGCGTATTTGCTGATTTATTCGATGAGCACAGAGTAATACTCACTAATCCTAATATTTCCGATACAAGAAAAGCAGAGTTTAAGCAAGTGTTATCGAAAGAAGCAAGCTTGGCTGTTATGGAAAAAGCCTTAGCCGATTTAAGTTATTGTCTATTTACTCACTACGGCAAAAAACCCATTATCCTCATCGACGAATACGATACCCCTATTCAGTCCGGCTATCTACACCATTATTACGATGACATCATCGACCTCATGCGCAATCTCTTTGGTAATGCCCTAAAATCTAATCCCTATTTGCACCGTGCTGTCTTAACGGGTATCTTGCGCGTTTCTAAAGAAAGTCTGTTTTCCGGATTGAATAACATCAAAGTCTATTCCATGTTTAAAAGCGAATATGGGCAATATTTTGGATTCACGGAAGATGAAGTTATAGATCTGTTCACACAAAGCGGTTTGGCTGTAGAATTACCCGAGGTGCGCGCTTGGTACAATGGTTATCAGATAGGCAAATATACTATTTATAACCCCTGGTCTATCGTCAATTGCATCGCAGAAAAAGGCTCTTTAGAGCCCTACTGGGTTAACACCAGTGGCCATGATGTGTTAAAACAAGCCATAGCGAAATCAGGTGCTACATTTAAAATGAGCATGGAATCACTGTTAGAAAAAATACCCGTTATGCGCCCAGTCGATGAAAGTTTTGTTTTCGCAGATATAGATAAAAACGAATCCGCCCTCTGGAGCCTTTTATTAGCCAGTGGTTATCTTAAAGCCATTAGCGCTCTTCCTGAAGAAAATCTCATGAACTGCTCTTTACTTTTTCCTAATAACGAAGTGGCTATAGTCTACAGGAGTATGTTCAGAGGTTGGCTCAGTGATCGTATGGAAGAAGGAGAATACCAACTTTTTCTAAGTAATCTATTAACAGGCAACATAGAAGATTTTACGAAGACGCTGAAAAAGTTTTTGTTAGAAAGTGCGAGTTTTTTTGATGTTAAAGGCACGCATCCCGAAAAGTTTTATCATGGCTTTGTATTGGGTTTAATGTCTAGCCTTCAAGATACTTATACCATTAAATCCAATCGTGAAAGTGGCTACGGCCGCTACGATGTGATGCTGCTCCCCAAGGATAAGGCTAAATTGGGTATAGTGTTAGAGTTTAAAACCGCTGAAGAAACAGAAGATTTGACTGTCGTAGCCCAACAAGCCTTGCAACAAGTCAAAGATAAACAGTATGAGGCTGAATTAAAGCAAGCCGGCATTCAATCTGTCTTGAAGCTCGGTCTCGCTTTCAAAGGCAAAGATGTAGCGGTAATGTCTGAGTAATGAAACTTGTAAAAGCTCAGCCCCTCTTACCCAAATGAAAAAAATCTGATAGGATGAGTGTATAAGGGTTGTACGGACAAGGTAAGGGATAATGGAAAAACTACCAG
>JBIPMB010000085.1:0-9027 GCA_044369355.1 Gammaproteobacteria bacterium
GCGATAATCAGGTTGCTGATCGCCTACAAGAGCAGCGCGGATTATTATTTAAAAACATACATGAGGACTATAAGGTTAGTGCATAATTTATACACCCTTCAGACTCATTTTAGTATTGGAATATACTCGTACTCTTCGCGCTTTGATTGTAGGCTTTGTTGCCTTTGCCCATCTCGCACCAGTCATGTAGATTACTACACTCCTGGTGCTCGAGGACTAGTCTTCTCGCCTAAAACCAAATCGCTTTGAGTACGTACTGCTGTCTAAGCCAATTTCTGTAATTTTGCATAATAAAAACCATCGCCTGGATACAGGCCGGGCAAAAATTGATAACCATAGGTTAATGCTAAGCCAAGGTGCGCAACAATAGGTAGACACTGTGCATCTGGGTTATAGGCTAAAAACTGTTGAATTAGCTCTTCATTTTCTTGTGGGCAAATAGAGCAAGTAATGTAAATTAAGATGCCCTCAGGTTTTAAAGCAAGCCACAACGTTTCTAGAATTTCATATTGTGTTATTGCAAATTGTTCTATATCTTCTTCTTGTCGTAATAACTTAATATCGGGATGTCTACGTATAACCCCTGTAGCAGAGCAGGGCACATCGGCAATAATGCGATCATACAATTCTCCTTGCGACCAAGCTTTGGTGTCTAAGATATCGGCGGTGATTAATTTGGCCCGCTTATTATAATGTAAACGATGTAAGTTATCTTTTATTTTCAACATGCGGTTAGGGTCGATTTCTACAGCGGTCACTTTAACCGAAGGGTCAGCACTTTCTAATAGATGTAATAATTTTCCACCCGGTGCGCTGCAAGCATCTAAAATATTCAGTTCAGGTTTTAAATCTAGCAACGACATTAAAACTTGTGCGCCACAATCTTGTACGGATACTTTGCCTTCGCTAAATCCAGGTAAGGTATCAACTCCCATCGCTTTGTCTAAAATAACGGCGCTAGGAATGAGTGGCACATCGTGAAATGCAATATTATTTTCGGTTAACAATGCGCAATACGCTTCTTTTTCAATGCGAGCTAAATTGATACGTAAGGTCATAGGAGGTCGTTCATTATTGGCCTTGCAAATAGCTTGCCAATGCTGCGGAAATGCTTTTTGCCACAAATGAATCATCCACTGTGGATGTAAATAGTGAGCACTTTCGGGCATATTGCCTTCAGCCATTAATGTGTCCTTTGTGCGCAGAAAATTGCGCAATACTGCATTGACCAAACCCTTCGCCCACGTTTTCTGAACGGCATTCACCGTTTCAGCCACGCTGACTGCTTCTGGCATATGCATTTCTTGCAATTGATATAAACCTAGTAACAACAGAATTTCAATATCGCCATCGCCTTTTTTAAGCGGTTTTTGTAGTAGTTGATCTAGGATATGTACTAAGCGTTCATAATGACGTAGTGTGCCGTAGCACAATTCTTGCAATAACCCTTTTTGCGCATTGTTTTTTTTAAGTGCGTGACTTAAGGCGTCATCTAAAGAATAACCTTCAAGGATCACATCGCATAACACATTGTTAGCACGTGCTTGTAAATTGGTAGTCTTCATGTGAATGTGCGCCCTACTGCAAACCAGTGGCTATAGCCATTTAAAGCATCTTGTATGGACATGGGTTTTTTCCCCGCAATTTGAATTTCAGTAATGCACAAATGGTAGGCCGCGGTTTGTACCCACAAGCCGTGGCGCGTCACCTGACAAATATGACCCGTATTTTTAGGCTCATTGTTTAAGCTGTCGTCACTATGAGCGCGCAAAATTTTAATGGGTGTATCGTCTAGTAACGTATAGGCCCCAGGAGTCATAGCAAAAGCACGCACGTGGCGATCTAATTGCACCGCACTGTGTAACCAATTTAAACGTAAATCTTCTTTAGCCCATTTATGCGCATAACAAGCGAGTGTATCGTCTTGCGGCGTTTTTTGTACTGTGTGTTGGCGAATATCGTTTAAGGTTGCGCTTAATAACTCAATACTGAGGGGTGTTAAGCGTTGATATAGACTATCGCGTGTTTCATCCGCAGCAAGCGTAATGGCTTGTTGTTTTAGCATAGGGCCTGCGTCTAAGGCTGCAACCATTTCCATAATGGTAACACCACTCGTAGTATCGCCTGCTAAAAGTGGGCTTTCTATAGGGCTAGCGCCGCGCCAACGTGGCAATAACGAAGGATGCACATTGATAGGATAGGGCGTTAACGATAATACCGCTTGTGGTAGTAATAGACCATAAGCGACTACTAATAATACATCGGCCTGTAAAGCTTGTAGTTCAGCTTGTATGGTAGCATCGCGTAAAGTGATTGGCGTGGAAACAGGAATATGATGTGCCAGAGCTGTTTCTTTTACGGGCGTTGCATGCGCATGTCTGCCGCGGCCAGCTGGTTTATCCGCTTGCGTTAATACATGAATGATATTTTCATCTTGTTGTAATAAGGCTTTCAAAATAGCATTTGAAAAATCATTCGAACCTGCAAATAGAATTCGCAATTATTGCACCTCTGCTATTTCGTTAATGCCCGTATGTCCAAAGCCGCCTTCGCCGCGCTGTGAACGGGTGTAGTCAGACACCGATTCAAAATCGACTTGTATCACAGGTAGAAAAACCAATTGTGCGATTCTATCGCCAGGCATAATGCTAAAAACGCTATTGCCACGATTCCAGCAGGAAATCATCAAGGGCCCTTGATAATCGGAATCGATGAGCCCTACTAAATTGCCTAAGACTATACCGTGTTTATGGCCTAAGCCCGAGCGCGGTAAAATGGTGGCAGCAATATTGGGATCGGCTATATAGATAGAAAGCCCCGTAGGAATGAGCTCAGTTTGTCCTGGTGCTAAAGATAAAGGTTCATCGATGATGGCGCGTAAATCAATGCCTGCAGATCCAGGTGTGCCATAACTGGGCAATGGGTATTCTGTGCCAATTCTTTCATCCAAAATTTTTAATTGAATCTTTTTTCTGTTTGTCATAATAATTACTCATCCATTCTATTAAATGATATGCTAAGTGTTCGAGGGCTAGTCTAACTGCTATGAGTATAGATTGACCCATAATGAGTTACCCCTTAAACTATGCCTGTTTCCGCTATTGTAGCCTAAATGCAAGCCTAAAGGAAAATAAACGTCATGCTAAATGCCCCAGGCATTGATTTAAAACGCATTTCTTTGCTGTATGCCGGACAAATTGTCTTTGAACAGCTGTCCTTGCACTTACCTGCAGCAAAATGCAGTTGTCTACTGGGCCCCAGTGGGGTGGGCAAATCCAGCTTACTGCAATTAATCGCAGGCATCTTACCTTTAGCCGCTGGTGAGGGTGAAATAGTCGCCACAGATGGCGCGCCATTGTTGGGGCGCGTAGCCTATATGGCTCAAACCGATTTATTAATGCCCTGGGCATCGGTATTAGACAATGTCATGCTAGGTGAAAAATTAAGGCATTGCCGTTGGCGTGTTTCTAAAGACAATAAAGAGCGGGCACGTTATCATTTACAACAAGTAGGTTTATTCGAGCGCGCGGATGATAGACCCGATAGCCTATCGCAGGGCATGCGCCAGCGTGTCGCTTTGGCGCGTACATTATTTGAAGATAAACCCATTGTTTTAATGGACGAACCGTTTAGCGCCCTAGATGTAGTACGCAAATTAGAATTACACGCTTTAGCCGTCGAAGTGTTACAAGGGCGTACCGTGTTTTGGGTGACGCACGATCCCTTAGAAGCATTGCGTGTAGGTCAAGCTATTTTTGTATTAACAGGACAACCGGCGCGCATTAACTACCAAGTTGAGCCTACAGAAAGCGTGCCGCGCGATGTGCGGCAAAGCAATATTATCGCCTTAGAATCCGAACTCATTGCGGCCCTTTGCCAACGTACAACGGGAGATCGGGCTTAATGTTAAAACGCAGCTTGATATCTGTAGTCAGTTTAATATTATTGTGGCAGATCTTAATATGGTTGTATCATTTACCGCCGTATATTTTACCCAGCCCGTGGCAAGTGTTATTGGTGTGGTGGCACGGTTGGCCTATCTTATTACAACAAAGTATACCGACTTTATGGGAAACGATCGCCTCTTTTATTTTAGCGGCGGTCGTTGGTAGTGTAACGGCTTTGATCTTGGCGTATTTTACTTGGGCGCGATCGTGGCTATTTCCGTGGGTATTGGTGAGTCAAGCGTTGCCTGCTTTTGCTTTGGCGCCGTTGTTGGTAGTATGGTTAGGTTATGGCATGAGTTCTAAAATAGTTACCGCGTTGATCATGATGTTTTTCCCTATTACATCGGCATTTTACGATGGCTTGAGACGCACTAAACCAGAATGGCTGGATTTAGCCAAAACGATGAATGCCAAAAAGTCGGCGACATTGTGGTTTATTTGTTTTCCTGCAGCCTTACCGAATTTGGCTTCGGGATTGCGAGTTGCTGCTGTGTTAGCGCCTATGGGTGCAGTGGTGGGAGAATGGGTAGGCTCTAGTCATGGTTTAGGCTATTTGATGTTAAACGCTAATGCGCGCATGCAAATTGATTGGATGTTTGCCGCATTGATGGCGATTACCTTGTGGACTTTGTTACTATACGCTTTAGTTGATAAGCTATTAAAGAAATTAATTACTTGGCATTAGGAACAGAAATGAAAAAAATAGTTTTATTACTGAGTATAGTGTTATTGTTGGCTTGTAGTCTGAGCGTATCTGCGGCCGTTAAACCAGAGCCTACATTACGCCATCTCACGGTTATTTTGGACTGGTTCATGAATCCCGATCATTCGCCACTTTTTGTAGCTAAGTGGCAAGGTTTTTTTGCAGCGCAGGGTTTGGATGTGGAGTGGATCAATCCAGCGGATCCTGCTGATCCGCCGAAATGGGTAGCTGCAGGCAAGGCAGATATTGCAATCACCTATGAACCTAAATATTTAATCGCACAAAAACAAGGTTTACCTTTAGTATGGCTTGCGACTTTAGTGGCTACACCGCTAGATTGTATGATCACACTGCAAGATAGCGGTATCAACAGCATTCAAGACTTTAAAGGTAAGCGCATAGGCTATTCTTCGGGCGATGTGGACGGAGTTATGTTGACTAGAGTGTTAAAACAAGCGGGATTAACCGATAAAGACGTGACGCTGATTAATATACACTATAACTTAACGCAACCTTTATTAGCGCATCAAGTGGATGTGGTCACGGGTGCCATGCGCAATTTTGAGCCCAATGAAATTATTTTAGCAGGACAAAAACCAAAACTATTTTATGTAGAAGACTACGGGATTCCAAATTACGAAGAACTTATTTTTGTAACCAGCCAAAAAGAAGCGGGCGATCCAGCGCTTGCCAAATTCACCACAGCCTTACAACAGGGAACGGCCTATTTGCTCAAACATCCTGAAGAATCTTGGCAAGCTTTTGCTAAAGCAAACCCCGAGTTAAACAATGAATTGAATCGTCGTGCTTGGTTTGAAACACTACCTCGTTTTGCGCGTAGACCCACTGCCTATGATGCGAAGGCCTACCAACAGATGCGAGTATTTTTACAGCAGGAAGGATTGTTGTAAAGCGTTATCATTGTGAGCAAGTAATTTCGTGGAGTAGCCTCTGTTCTAATTTTAAGGATACTAGGACCCAAAGCCATCGCTGCCGTTATGTCAAACACGCCGTAAATACATCCATGTAGGCTCGGTCGCGGCATCCTGCCGCTCACGGTTTGCCACAACTTTGCAGCGATGGCTTTGGGTCTGGGTATTGCGCTTCATTATGTAAAGATGTAGGAAACTTATTTAACTCCAGATCTTGTTGTTATATCGAGAGTGCGGATGGATATGAATATACTCAAGACAAGGCGCGATAGTTATGGCGGGGTGGCACGGTGATTGGGGCCCCCGACGCGCGCAGGCACGAGCACGACGGGGATGTCACCGTGGCAGGACCACGCCAGCTATGAACTATAACGATTTCGCCCCAGTTCTAAACACACGCAGAGGTATGAAAATGATTCTTCTACTGCAAATGCGGTTCTGCACTTAATCCCGTTACTTTAGCAAATGTTTTTGCGGACGACGATCCTAACACGGACATTAGGTTAGCTAAAGGACTTTGTTTTTGCGTGTAGTCTACGATATCTTCTGCCTTGATGGTATTTCTGGCGACTTCATTCACTGAGCCAAAGCCATCTGCTAAACCCAATTGCACGGCGCGATCACCCGTCCACACTAAGCCAGAGAATAAATCTGGATCGCTTTTCAAACGATTACCGCGACCAGCTTTAACGTTATTGATAAATTGATTGTGTAAATCGTCTAACATGGTTTGCAGATAAATTTTATCGCTGTCTGATTCAGGAGAAAAAGGATCCATAAAGCCTTTATGGCTACCTGCAGTGGCTAAACGACGTTGTACGCCCAGTTTATCCATTGTACCCACAAAACCAAAACCATCCATCAACACACCTATGGAGCCTACTAAACTTGATGGATTGACATAAATGTCATCAGCAGCGGCAGCTACATAATAAGAGCCGGAGGCACAGATATCTTCACAAACGGCATACAATTTAATTTTAGGATGCAATTCGCGTTGACGTTTAATTTCGTTGTAGATTTCACTGGATTGCACTGGAGATCCGCCAGGGCTGTTGATGCTGAGAATCACGCCTTGGGTATTGCTGTCTGCAAAAGCGGCATCTAGGCTCTCGATGATATCGCTGGCGTTGGCGCTGTTAGTAGCAGAAATCTCACCTTCTAGGGTGACCAATGCCGTATGTGCTTTCAGTTTATCGGTAGAGGAAGAGCCTAAGCTATTGCGTATAAGTAAAAACAAAATAATGAAAATAACCAAATAGCAGAAACGGAAAAATATTTTCCAGCGGCGTTGGCTTTTTTGTTCCTTTAACGTGGCCAGTAATAACTTTTCCAAAGTAGTTTCGGTATTGATTGTTCTGTTTAAATATTGCTCATCATCGCTCATCGTATTAACCCTATATTCAATTTAATCTGCAAGCGCCTATTAGAGCGCGTTTTGATGAAAAAAGAAAGGGGGATTAAACTTTAGTCTAAGAATTGACAAATTAATAGACATCAAGTATAGTGTGGCCAATAAAGAAACAACTGTTTTTTCAGTGAGTGCCGTTCTTTATATCATTCATGGGTGCAGCCTTAAAAGGGGCCAATAAAAAGTTGTTAAAAGATCATGCTAAGCTATCGTAAATTTGCTGTCGCTATCCTGGTTGGGATAGCTTTTTTTATGGAATCTTTAGATCTGACGATCCTTAATTCTGCGCTGCCTAAACTTTCCATACTACTCAATGCGGATCTACCCGTGATTAAAAGTGCGATGACCAGTTATGTATTTGCGCTAGCTTTGTTCCTACCCTTAAGTGGCTGGGCTGCCGATCAATGGGGGACGAAAAGAGTTTTTTGCTTATCGTTGCTCAGTTTTGGCTTGATTTCAGCATTCTGTGGTCTTGCTAATAACATTGTAGAATTATCTATTTTTCGCTTTTTACAGGGCGTGGCAGGCGCTTTTATGATGCCGGTAGGACGACTTTTAATTATTAAACATTACGCGCGTAAAGATTTGCTCACCGCGACCAGCATGGTCGCCATTGTTTCGTTAGTGGGGCCTGCTTTGGGGCCGTTGCTCGGCGGTTATTTGGTAGAGTATCAATCCTGGCGCTGGATTTTTCTGATCAACGTGCCTATCTGCGTTATCGCGGCCATAGTGGGAACGCAATGGATCCATTCATTAGATAATGACATACAACGCCATCGTTTCGATTGGTTTGGTTTTACTTTATTTGGTTTGGCTTTTGCGGCTCCTTGTGTGGCTTTGGAAGTTGCTGCCTATGAGACTATTCCCAATCAATTTATACTGGTGTTACTCGTAGCGGGCTTAGCGTTATTTGGCTGCTATTCATATCGTGCACGGTTAATCAAATGGACTGTAGTCGATCTATCCGTATTTGCGATTAGGACTTTTAGGATCAGCGCTATCGGCAATCTGCTGTCTAGAATAGGCATTAGTAGTATCTTCTTTTTAGCGCCTTTACTATTTCAAGATGGCTTAGGAAAAACCCCGATGGAATCGGGAATGCTTTTTTTACCCTATGCATTGGCGATGTTTCCGATCAGGCTTTTTGTAACTCCACTCATAAGAAAATTAGGATTTCGCCGCATATTGGTATGGAATACTTTTATATTGGGCATCTTGATAGCTTCGTTGGGATTGGTACAAGTTAATACCTCTACTACAATCCTCGTATTAGGAATGATAGCGATAGGCTCTTTAACATCATTACAATATGGTTGTTTAAGCGTAATTACTTATATAGATTTACCGCCCAATGCCAAAAGCAGTGGTGCCACTGTGGCCAGCATTTGTCAGCAATTTTCTATAGAGTTGGGTATAGGTTTGGCTACGTTAGTTTTTGTGTTGCTCAGTCCAGATACGATGCTGCAACATTTCTCGATAACTTCGTTTAAACAATCCATCGTTGTGATGGGTGCCATAACTGCATTTGCCAGTTTCATCTTTACCGGTTTATGGAAAACAGATGGAGTGGAAATGGTTGATAATGAGCTGCCAACAAAAAATTATGATAGAGCGGATCTCCCTTCAGCCTAATTGTTCTGTTGTAAATGTAAACTATATATATTTATCTATCATTGCTATGCATGGACTGCATGCAATTGTTATTTTTCAATACGTTATCTGCTAAATTCGTGTGGATCACTCAGTTTGGAAGTAATGCAACGGTGAGTTAAATTAATAATTTTCATGGATGTCTTGTACGCAATAGCTGAAAATAAAAGAAAATCACTTGTTTTCAAATTTCCTTAAGATTTACGCACTATACTTATAGTGACTCAAATATTAAATTTAAAAATGGAGAAGGGAAATGGCTAAGATAGATATTCATTCGATTCCTGAACGACAAGCCGAATCTTTAGACATTAAGACTAAACGATGGAAGATCCCTCAGATACAAATTTACCCTGGAGGATATATTCCTGAAGATTTAGAAAC
>JBIPMB010000130.1:0-6154 GCA_044369355.1 Gammaproteobacteria bacterium
GTAATAGACAAACAGGCAGGCCTTAATCAACTAGGGGAAGATATATTTCGTACTAATGTTGAATTTTTTGGTACACCAGAACTCTTAAAAGAAAAAGCAGCAAAAGCAGGTATTAATGTTAAATTATTACAAAATGAGTCATCTGATCCGGATGCTTTGGAAAAGAAAGAAAAAGAGGTGGAAAAGATTAAAGCCCTTGTTCCACAGTATTTGCATCCACGACTGCTTAAATTTTTGGTATATAACTTACATCAAAATTCCTTGATAGCTTCGCCTGAAAAAATGTTGCTGAAATATATCTTAATTACAGACTATGAATCTGGATTTTCAGACGAAGATCCTACTAATCCATGGACCACTCAGATTAGGATAGCAAAGGATGGAAACAGCTTTTCGATAACGAATACTCAAATAATAAATTGTCGCAAACACCTCACAGAGAAGTCTACGCAATCTGTAGATCCATTTGCAGATCCGGTCGACCCACCAGGCCCTATAGAAGTATCTTCAACCTATTCATTCAACATAGGGGATAATGAAGTAATACAAGGGAAGTGCGATGAGTTTTGCATAAAATCACTTGATGAAGGTCTAGATAAAGGGTTAATTAAAAATTTTGACGATAAAATTTCTGAGGCTATAGCGAATGAAAGTAAAATCAGATACAAACCGTCAACTTTTGACGAAGCGAAACGATATCAAGAGGCACGTGACTATTATGAAACCGATCTTATCGCTTATAGAGATCAATTTGTTTTTTCTAAGATGAAAAATAATGGATACAAAGAGCTTGGCAAAAGCAATGACCCAGTTGTCAAGAGTGGTTTTGATTTTTTAAGGGCCGCAGATGCATCAGTGGAGCAAAAGGATGCTAGTAAGGCGGACTTAACAACAATATTTGAATTTCAAGCTTGTCAATTACGCAATTGTATGCAAGGACGACGAGTTGTGCTTTCAGAGATGCCACAATCATTAAACCAATCCCGTACGGAAGAGGATTGTATGGATGCTATCCATAGTTTAGCCAATGTTGGTAAAAGGAGTTTGGCCGCTAAAGCTTGTATTGCCGTGGGCACTCTACTTGTAGCTACTGCGGTTATTGCCACGGCCTTCGTCTTGAGCAAATTATGTCCACCAGGAGGATTCGCCTTTATGATTATTATGAGCTCAACGGTTCCGACTTCTGTTAAGTCCGCTGCTGGCACATTGCGTTATGTGGCCAATACGGCCGTAGGATCGGGGCTTAAAGCGCATGCTATTGAAGCAACCAAGGCTGTAGTAACAGCCACTAAAACTAAACAAGTAGAGCTGCCCATTTGTAACGCTAAATCCGTTCATGAGCAACTTTTACATTCTGTTCATGAAAGGAATGTGAAATCTGTTCATGAACAGATTTCACAGGTGGGTATGTTTAGCCATCACGCTACTACGAACAATGCTGTGATAGCCACTCAACAAAAAGTGAAATCTAAAGTAAAGAAAATAGATACTTCGGGATCAAGAAAACCAGCATTGGTTTGCGGTTAAAAAATTTAAGTAATGGTAATTCTTCTATTGAGCCTTCTTTAAATCCTCTATCATTGCCGCCCCTTGGAAGTCGACGATTAGTTGCTTGAAGATGGATTTCATTATTTCCTTGTCAGAAGGACAATAAATCAATAACATACTAAACAATCACCTTTTTATACACCTTTTCTTCCCCTTCAGGGCGGGTATTGTAACGTTTATATTGCCATAGATATTGTTCTGGTTTAGGCCGTACGATGTCTTCTATGCGTTGATTGAGTCGTTGTAGATCTTCTTCCACTGGGCCTTCACCAAAGCCAGATAAGGGCTGTAAATCGATATCGTATTGGCCTGCTTCGTCACGGTAAAAGGCGATCGTAAAGGCTTTAGCACCGGTTTTAGCGGCTAAAACGTGAGTGACGACGCTGGTTGCGGCAGGGAAATTAAAAAAATTGATGAATATGCTGCGTTTACGGCCTAAATCTAAATCAGGGGCATACATGAGTACATGAGGTTTACGCAGATAACGCACAATACGATGTAAATGACTTCGAGTAAATGCGGGGGAAACATAAGATTCTAGCTTTTTTTGCATGACGCGGGCGATAACAGCATTGCGGGGGGGATTATATTGAATACCAAAGCGCAAACCCGCTTTTTTGAGTAGTAGGTAGCCCGCAAAATAGACACTGGTTAGATGTGGGAACAACAGTAGTACGCTATGGCCATTGTCTACGGTTTGCTGCAGTACTTCTATGCCTTGAACGGAACGCAAGCGGCTCTGTAGATGTGTTTTACGGGGAGAAAGCAGGCAAAGACTTTCTATGGCTGAAATGCCGGTGGCGATGAAGTTATCTCGCAATAACTGAACTCTTTCTGCTTTGGATAGGTTGGCAAAAGCGATATTGATGTTGGTAGTGGCTATATTTCTAGAGCGGGTGTCTAGGCGCAATAATAATAAGCCTAATTGGCGACCTACCCATAGTTGTTGTTTATAATTTAACCAGGTTAAAGGCGTCAGCAGATAGGCTAACAGCAAATAGCAGTAACCAGAGATAAATTTGATCTTTTCTTTCACAACACAAGCCCCTCTAATGGCAAATAATGGCGATTAATGGTACCATAACCATCAATCTAACCGTAGGGGCTGTCATGTCCATTGAAACACTGGATATACAAAAAATCGATTTTAGCCAAAGCACCATCTTAGTCTATGGCGATGTGATGCTAGATCAATATTGGTTTGGCGATACCGAGCGTATTTCCCCAGAAGCCCCCATCCCTGTAGTTCATGTACAGCATAAACGCCAATGTGTAGGTGGTGCGGGGAACGTGGCCTTGGGCGCGCAAGCGTTGAGTGCCACGGTGCGTTTATTTGGCCTATGTGGTGACGATGACGCGGGTGATGATCTGGAAAAATTATTAAAGCAAAATAATGTGATCTCACATTTATGCCATGTAGCGGGCAACCCTACTACCGTCAAATTGCGCGTCATGAGTCATGATCAACAATTATTGCGTCTGGACTTTGAGAAAAAAGCACCTGCCGAAGATGCGTTAATAAAAGACCTAGTTTCGTATCTAGATAGCGCGCAAGTGTTAATTATTTCTGATTATGCCAAAGGCGTCATAGGCGATGTCAGTCATTTAATTGCTACAGCAAAACAACACAGTGTGGCGGTATTTGTCGATCCTAAAAATATGGATTTTTCTGTGTATAGAGGTGCGACCCTCATTACCCCCAACCGTAAAGAATTCGAAGCGGTTGTAGGCGTTTGCCACAGCAATGAAGAGCGTATCAGCAAAGCACGTGTTCTATTAGAGCAGTTTTCTTTTGATTCTATACTCATTACTTTGGGTAAAGATGGCATGTTATTTGTGCCCACAGTAGGGGCTCCATTGCATTTGCCCGCACACAAACAAGAAGTATTTGATGTAACCGGTGCAGGCGATACCGTTATTGCCACTTTAGCGTGCGCTATTGCTTCCGGTTTTGAATGGGCTACAGCGGTATTATTATCCAATGTGGCAGCGGGTTTGGCGGTGACTAAGTTAGGCACGGCCATGATCAGCAGTGAAGAAATCATCCATGAGCTACGCTTAGAACAGGGCAGTAGTGCACGTATATTGAATAAAGAGTCGCTCTCTGCTTTAGTGCGTAGAGAACAGCAAAAAGGCCACAAAGTGGTTATGACCAATGGTTGTTTTGATATTCTGCATCCTGGGCACGTAGCTTATTTACAAGAAGCACGCGCTCTAGGCGATTGTTTGATCGTCGCCGTTAATGATGATGAGTCAGTGCGCGCACAAAATAAAGGCGTCAATAGACCTATTAATCCTTTGGCACATCGTATGGCAGTATTAGCAGGGTTGCAAGCTGTAGACTGGGTTATTCCTTTTAGTGAGGAAACACCGGAAGAATTGATCAGCGCTATTTTACCTGATATTTTAGTCAAAGGCAGCGATTGGCAAAACAAAACCATTGCAGGCGCTAAGATAGTAGAACACAATGGTGGGGAAGTGAAGTTTTTAACTTTTATAGATGGTTATTCTACTACGGCCATCATTGATAAAATTTGTAGGGGCGGCTCGTGAGCCGCCCATCTAGAAGAAAGTATAGGCATGCACCCAATATGGGCTTTTATGAAACAAGAGCGAGGAGCTAGTATGATTATTGTAACCGGGGGCGCGGGCTTTATAGGCAGCCGTTTGATTAAAACCTTAAATGCACAAGGTTTTGATGATATTCTAGCGGTGGATGATTTAAGCGATGGCAAAAAATTTAAGAATTTAAGCAATGCACGCATACGCGATTATGAAGATAAAGATTCCTTCTTGCAAAAACTAAATGACAACAGTTATTCTGAAAAAATAGAGGTTATTTTTCATCAAGGCGCTTGTTCTGTGACTACGGAATGGGATGGCCGCTATATGATGAAAAACAACTATGACTATTCTAAACAATTACTCAGCTATGCTTTAGCACACAAAATCCCCTTCATTTATGCCTCTAGCGCGGCTGTATACGGCAATGGCCATATTTTCGAAGAACAGATAGCATATGAAAATCCTATTAATGTATATGGGTATTCCAAATATCTTTTTGACCAATGGGTGCGCCGGTTGTTACCTGAAGCAAAAAGCCAAATTGCTGGTTGTAGATATTTTAATGTTTATGGGCCTGGCGAATCCCACAAAGGGAGTATGGCTAGTGTGGCTTTTCATTGGCAACAACAATTGCAACAAAGCGATACCTTGCGTTTGTTTGCGGGCACCGATGGTTATGCCGATGGCGAGCAACGACGCGATTTTGTTTATGTAGACGATGTAGTCGCGGTGAATATATGGCTATGGCAAAATCCTGCTGCACGTGGTATTTTTAATATAGGCACTGGTCGTGCGCAAACCTTCAATGAAGTAGCGCGAGCAGTTGTTCATGAGGCTGGCCGCGGGAAAATTGAATATATTCCTTTTCCAGCGCATTTAGTGGGCCATTATCAAAGTTTCACCGAAGCAAATTTATCTTTGTTGCGCGATGTGGGCTATGACAAACCCTTTAAAACAGTAGAAGAGGGAGTAGCGGCTTATTGGAGAGAAGCTCATGGCGCATAGGAGTACATTTTTTCGTTAAATAAGAAGAAGCGGTTTTCTACAATACCGCTCAATAAAGTTTTGCAAGGTATAGAAACTTGAGCGGCGAGCGCTCAACTTAAAAAAACAAGGAGATTTTCAATGCGTAAGTTATCTATTTTGGGCCTAATAGCCCTAGTTTCTGTCATAACCAGTTGTGCTAATAATGCCGACGACATCAATACCAATCAAACTTTTTGGCAACATAAGCCTAAGACCGTTGTCATTGTAACGACGCAAGCCGACAAACCACTCTATGCCGATGAAAATGCGAGTACTAGAGAGGCCACTTTTGATATAGCTAATATGAAAGCACAAAGAGTGGGATCGTATGTAAATCAAATGGATGTGGATTGGTATTATCACGGTTTAGCTGAACGGTTCCAACAAGCTTTGGCCAAAGAACATATCAAAGCTGTAATTGCCAATGAACATCCGTATATAGACCCAGAAGTCCTTTCCAGCAAAAATGCCCTGCTGAATCGAGAGCAATTAGCCGCAGAATACAATGCTGATCAAGTTTTAGTGCTGGCTATGCCATTCTATGGCGCGCGTATACCACAACAGTCTAATATGATCGGGGAGACTCCTTTTGTTGAAGGTGTTTGTGTGTTATACGCTGAATTAAGCGATCCACAACAAACAATGACTTATTGGCGCCATACCAGTAATGTGGCAAAGCCCGTGTTGGTCAATGCCAAGTCTGAGACGGTTAATGCCAATCGACCGCCATATTATCCTAATTTAACTAAAACCATTGTAAACAGCCACAAAATGGCGGAACAAGATTTGTTAGACAGTTTTCGTACGGGGCGTTCGGATAAGTAATTATGCTACGTCCATATCAAACTGTCATGCCACAATTGGCAAAAGGAGCTTATATAGATCCAAACGCTGTAGTTGTCGGTGATGTGACTATAGGTTCAGATAGCTCCTTCTGGCCTGGTGTGGCAGCGCGCGGCGATGTGAATCGTATCGTGGTAGGCGCACGCACCAACATACAAGACAATAGCGTTTT
>JBIPMB010000271.1:0-15170 GCA_044369355.1 Gammaproteobacteria bacterium
TGATACTTTAGGTGATGTTAACGGTCATTTAGACAGAATGGAATTAGCTTTACGCTATAGTTATGCCTGATTTAAGCAATTTATCTCAGTGGCAATTAATTCAAAGTCAAACATTGATAGGTAGTGGAGAGGAGATAATACATTCATTTCCACTACTTTATTTAAGTAGATATGTGAAAGCAATTGCTACTACTACTAAACCGACTTTAAAGTTTGCTGGTAGTTTATCATTGATGATTGGTTCTGTTGGTTCAAATCCGGTTTATGCTACATCTGGTAAAATGTTATTTGATAAACCGAGACTATTTGATTTTAACTTAGTTGAACAGGCTACCAGTTCACAGTTTCATTTAGTCTATACATCGCCTTACTGGGTAAAAAATGTAACTATTCAAGTTTGGCAATATCAAGAAACATTGTGAAAAAACAATCTATTATCACAACAAATTTATCACAACAAATAAATGTTAATAACAGCTAGTCAATACCCTCAATTCTCTGATACTACTTTAGAAAGTTTAACTCTATCATTGGCTAAAAAGATTTTAGAAGTTCAAAAAAGCCCTAGCTTAAACTTAACCAATGATACGATTATCACGATTACTGAAAACTTAACGGATGAAGTTTGTAATGTTACTTTAACTGGATTACAAGGTGTTATTGTTGATGGAGTTATTACAGTTAAAAATTATTTTGGTTTTAACTTTACTGATGGCATTGGTGATTACCCTTATGACAGAACTAATTTGGTTGATGCTTTTTTTCACGTATTGATGTATCATCAAAAGCATGAGTTAATGATTGCTAAAAATCCAGGTAGTAAGCAGTGTTTAGATTATGACTTAACGAATGTTACTGAAATGAATCAAACACAACCCCTAATCATTAACTGTAGTTTAACTGATTACCCTATTAACGTTAATAACTCAAATAGCAGTACATCAGCTAAAAATTACTTGATATAGCTCTAAACTACATAGTTTTAAACTACGATGTTCTAAACTATAATCAGGTATAATCAAATTTACTCACTTAACTTCATAAAGGATTAAATATCATGGCCATTTTTATTACGCCTCCAGCCCCAGTTACAGCTACTTTTAATGGGGATATTACTCAGAAGAAATTAGATGCTACTGTTAGTTCTACCTCTACCTTAGTAGCTAATACAGCATCGACCATCTTAGCTTTAGATGCTACTGCTACGCTAGGGAAAAAGATTTATAGTATTGTCAACACTTCTACTACTGCCACTGTCAGGGTAGCGTTAGGACGTACAGCTACCGTTACTAATTACGATTACACCTTGTACCCTGAAAACATTATTGGTGACTTTGATTTTAGTGGAGAGTTAATTAGTGCTATCTCTACGGGTACGCCTACTGTTAATATTTCATCTGCTAAATACTTAGAGGTGTAAACATTTGAGAGGTGTAAACATTCAATGATTTTAATACAACCCCCCGTAGTTCAGAACTGGAATAGTTTAGTTAACAAACCAAGCATCCTTTCTGATGATCAGGTTAGTTGGGGTGAGATCCAGAACAAACCTACGACCTTAACCGGATACGGGATTACTGATGGACAACCTTTAGGAAATGAATTAACTGCATTACAATCTTTAGCTGACACCCCAGGATTTTTAAAGAAAACTGGTAACGGGACTTATTCAATTGATGTTGGTTCCTATCTTTCATTGGCAGGTGGGACTATCACAGGGGCATTGATCGCCACTTCTTTTTCTGGGGTTGGGACGGCATTAACAGCTTTAAATGCTTCAAACATTTCAACTGGAACCATCAACGCAGCCCGATTACCCGCAGCTTACCTACCTCTGACTGGTGGAACCGTAACAGGAACCCTAAGAGTAGCAGATGGGGTAACTAGCGGAAATATTCATTTAGGGGGTACTGCTACTACAGGCTATTATTCGCAAGTAGCCCAAAATAGCAACAATTTAGATATTATAGCTAATGGTGATCAAGCCTTTAGAGTTAGTGTAGGAACTAATAATGGTACGGGTAATATTAGGTTTTTTACTGCTAATTATGCCCTCGGTAACACAGAGCGAATGCAAATTACTGCTACTGGCAATGTAGGAATTGGATTAGTAAATCCATCAACTTTGTTGCAAGTTGCGGGTACTACTACCACAACAGATATGATTGTGTCTGCTACAACACCTTCAACCTCTCCCACCACGGGAGCAAGTAGAGTTACAGGAGGTCAAGGGGTTCAGGGAAATCAATATGTTGGTGGGTTTAGTTCTTTAGGAGGTGACGCTAACCATCCAGGGATTAAGGTAAAAGTTTTAACGGGAACTACGGCTGCAACTGAAGGGGGGGTTGCATCAATAGCTCACGGGTTAACGGTTTCAAAAATTGTATCCGTCACAGTATTAGTGAATCACTCGGAAAACGCATTCGTACTTTCTGGGTATTCAACACAGTGGGTTGGTCTTCATTTTTCAGTGTCCTTGTCCATCGCTAGCATACAAATAATAAATCATCCAACAGATAGCGAAAATATTTTATTAAAACCAGTTAAAATAACAGTAATTTACACGGCATAAAATCATGACTATTGAGAAAAATGACCATTTTTTTGTATTGCAAAGCCAACAGATTCCCGTAATTAATTAATTTGTTTTTACTAACTTGATAAATACTTTTATAGCTGCAATAGTATGCAGCTATACTTGTTTATACTAACTATTAACTAACTGAATCTGATAACTGAAACTAGCCATAAATAACTAAACCCTTAGCTATAACGCCACTCAAAGTATTCTTCTACATCATCCTGAATCACGTCTACCATCCCTTCCAACATCCCTTCTACGAATGATTTGATTCTAGGATCAGATATAGAATCTACCTTAGCCTCTACCCATGTAGAGATTCTCCAATCCTGTACCTCAGATTCCTTAGTGTTAGGGTCTTCTTCGTCACCCCAACTTTCAGCCAATTTAACTAATTGAGGGTTAGTCTCTCTTAATCCTGGCATAGATGTAATTGCTAACTTAATAGCGTTTCTACCCTGTAAGAAGCTAAATAAGAAGCCTATACGCTTCGCAGCATTAAGACCTACCCAAGCGAAATTACTAATCCCTTGTAACAATTCCACACGCTTGTCATCAGCATATTCTGAGTAAGCTAGTGCTAACCCGTTTACGTCAATCGTGATCTTAGGTGGTGACATAATCCCAGTTAACACAAATCGCATAAATGAACTACCTAAAAATTGACCAGCTTGACCGTATAAGCTATCAATGATTGAGGTGATCTGTTTCCAGATTTCACTATCAGGAATATCAAAGTTAAAGTCATAAATGATATCTCCAAAATTGAGTAACCCTGATACCATTTGAGGGATTGTAATACCAGTTGCCATCTGTACAGCTACAGCCCCTCCCAATGCTACACCTCCAGATAAAACCTTAGTAGTTACATCCTTAGCGTTTACTAAAGCATCTTTAATATCGCCACCTTGCATAACAAACCCTGCTAAACAAACTCCTAAACCCCCTAAAGCTGCACCTCCCAAACCCCCTGCGATTGCACCTAACGGCCCTAATAAACTGCCGATTGCTGCCCCTGCACTAGCACCCGCTACAACTGCACCACTACCAAACAATCCTCTGGTTAATTTTGCCCACCATGACTGACTCGTAGCAATTGCTTTAGCTGCATCTTTAAAAAACTTGCTGATCCCATTAAAAAATTTAGGGTTAGGCGCTCTCGCCTTATCCGTTAATGCTGTGCTAAGTGTGTCTGTTTTTATAGCCTTGACATCCTCAGGCTTTAATTCCATTACTGCCATAGTATAGAATAAGTGAAACAACTTACTATTATTATGCCTTATGCCTATAATCCCTAGCAATTGGACAGGTTTAGACACTGTTAACGCTATAGGACTTAGCGGTGGTAGCGGCGGATTGACTGGGTATGCTTACGCTAAACAGTTAACTACTACTATCACCGAATTAGACACCTTTATTGACCTTATAGGGGTATGTAACGAGCCAATCAGTAGAGAAGTAAGTTTAGACTTAATTACGGGTAGATTAAAACTCTATTGGAAAAACTTAGATGGTACTTATACTCAACTCCACAGGGATAATTTAATTTTTAACACAGGTTACAAAGTTGTAGACCTTACTTTAGGGCAATTAGGACTAAGTATCAAATGCTCTGAAGTTACAGAATTGTTTTTAGTGGTACGATGGGATAAAGATGTTAATTTCAATATCTATACGCCTCCTGTAATTCCTCTGCCATTACTTGTAGAAATTACTAATAACAATATAGTTAGTTTTAGTAACTACGATCCTATGGAAACATTTACAGTTGTTGTAGGTGAAACATTCCTGCTAGGAATAGGTGATCCTGAATCACCTGGCTATGGAAACCCGTTTTATATTATGGGTTATTTTAAATCTTCGTTTACGGGATTGTATAGTAAAAGTAACTTTTCGCTAAAAGTTCTTTTTAATGAAAATTCGGATGAATCTGATAGAATTATAGAGTTTTCGATAAACTTTGATTCGTTACTTTTAGCCGGATTTTCAGCCGAGCTTAAATTTATGGAGGGAAGGTTGGACGAAGGTAGCGGACGCCCGAATAATGATGTAATTGTATTCGTTGTTTATAATGATTTAACCCGCACATTTACAGTCAACAAATAAAATAAATAAATAAACCAATGAATAATAACGTTTTATATAACAAGGTTTTTACGGGTGAGATTAAACCCGTAGTAATCAACAAAGATACTGCATCAGTAGCTAATCCTACATTCCCTAATTTGTTTACCTATGATTGCACAGAAGTTCCTTTAATTCGTTGGCGTGAGATAGTATTAAAACATCTACCCAGTAACGCTAAACTTTCTACGGTTGAGTGTGAGCTAAAACTTGAGTATCTTCATGTAGACTACTTAATCCCTAGTAGGGTAGTAGTGCCAAGTAGTGCTATCCCTGAAATGGCTAGACGTGATAGTAATTTAACTAAACAGGTTAAGACTTTGGAGTTTAAAAATAAATATAACCGTAACGGTAATTATGCCTTTGAGTTTAGACTACTCAAGATGTATGATTCTAATTACACCTTAAATAGTACAACACCTTATACAAATCAAATTACTTACAATGCAGAACTAGATTACCCTATAGCTGATTTAATCTACAACAATAGATTACCTGGTTTCATGGATCTAATTCCATATCTAATAAAGAATGGAAATTTAATTTTTGCTGATGTAAAGCAGGAATTAAGGATACAAATACTACCTAAATTAAGTCTTAATGATTTAATGATTTTTGGTGGTGGCTACTCAGGTAGCGTTACCTATGAATTATTAGATCCTTCTGTATCTGTAGTGGTAAGTAAGTCAGAGCTTATTACTTTAACTGCTTTGACACCTGTAAGGATATTAACAGAAAACTTAAATAGATACGGATTCTATTTACACAATAATTCTTTAGTAAACATTTACTATAATTTTGGCAGTTCACCTACTACGAGTAACGCTAGGCTAACTCTCAAACCAGGGGAAACACTTGTTTATGAAGATAACAAGTTAACACTAAATAACAACGTGATTAATCCAGGCGATAACCGTTACCTGTTAGGGACTAGCTTATGGGTTAGATCAAGTGTAGTAGGGAGTAATCAGATTAGCATAGAAGAAATTAGTTATAGTTATAGTTATACCTAATCTATTGCAGCTAAGGATTTACACTACTAAATTAACTATTAAACTATTAAAACTAAAAACATTATGACTACTTACGGAACTGATTTAAGAATGGGAACATCCCCAAGGGGTAATACTGCAACACTCCCCAGAACACAAGGGAGTCTGAATAGGACTACTAAAACTTTTCCAGGTGGTAAAAGTGAAATTAAACCCTTTAGACAAGCTACTAACAAATCCCCTACTGTAGCCCCTAAGTCACCCTCTAGTGACTCAACTGCCCAAACATTAGGCAAGGCAGCAAAGGGTGTCGCAGGGATAGGTAAAAAAACTTTAGGTAAAATATCACCAGGGATAGGGATTAACTCTAAGGGTGACATCGACATCGGAGTAAGAGCGGGGGGTGCTGGTATCTCTCTATCTACCAAAGGTGAAATTAGTTTAGGGATCGGTATTGGTCAAGTAACGTTTGATCCTAAAAACTTAAATGTAGGTAAAGTCGAACTAGGATTTGGTGTGGCGAGTAGTGAAGCTACTCAAGATGGGTGTACCATCACAGTTACAGACCGCATAATGGGTAAAATTGTCAATCAATACACTAGAAAAGCTGATGACTGCGTTGAGCCTGAACCTACGCCTACACCTACACCCATACCGACTCCTAAACCTACACCACAACCGGGTCAATCTAGCTATAAAAGGTCTAGCTCAAAAACATCTAATCCCCCTGGATCGGGGGGGATGATATTAACAGCAATTACAAGATTTTCATTCAAACCTGATTCTAGGTATTATCAAAATTATCACAATGAAACCCCTGTACCTGTTACTAATTCTTGGGATGACACTTATCCCCCTATTATTAAAGGTATAGGCGGCGATTACTACAAGATAGAAGAAACCACAACACATAGCTACAGTTTTGTATTTAAGTGGTATAAACTTATCGGGAATGTGTATGATGGAGGTTATTATGAAGAAAAAATCGTTACTGCTTCTGGATCTGTGGAATATAATAAGATCACATACTCCTATGCAGATCCTCCTAGAAACTCAAATGATATTATTTTCCAATTTACAGAGCAAGAAAATACAATAGGTGGTATATCGGGTGAGTTGCGTGATGGGATTTTTACTATATCAGTTACTTATCCAGGCAGTACAGTAACGGGTTTTAATTACATCGCAACAACAGTAAACGGGGAAACTCGTGATATTGATGATTATAGTTATACTGGCTATGGTTCTTTATTTACAGGGATAAGAAAGCACAGTGTAGATATAACCTTAACACCTGTTAATTCAAACTACTCACCTAAACCTAGAGAACTTTCATCTACACCTACACCTAAACCTAGAGAACTTATGGCTGACGATAATTGCAACTGTGAACTATTAGAAGATATTTACGATATGTTAGGTGGTGAAGATTTCTTTAAAGATGGTTTAGAAATTCCTAACCATTTATTCATCCCTGGAGGTACAGGGGAGACCAAGGCATTAACTTATAATGCTTTATTAAACTTAATGTTTAGAACTTTAGATCACCGTACAGTAGGTGAAGTAGAGGTAAGTATTAAGGATAATAATATTATGAAAGAAGGTGATCAAGGGTTAACTATGAAACTGGTTAACGCTACGGCTGCAACTGGTAAAATACTTGAGTTATCACAAAAGCAGGACAGTGATTTAACCGCTGTACTTAATCTATTAATGCGATTATCTTGGATCTCGGTACAGATATTAAAGGTGGTTAACATTGGTAGTGAAGCTACTAAAACTATTGTAAGTTTCTTTGCTATACCTGTTAAGGAAAAAGTTATCAATGTCGATATACCTGTAGATCCAAGTTTAGGTGGTAAGATAGGTTTCGATCCGAAAAAGCCTTCTGAAGATCAACTTATTAAAATACTTGATCTTGACGATCCTCAGAAAACTATATCCATCTTTGATAAGTTTATGAATAATAGTAAAATACCAGTTAAGGTTAAACAGTTTATTGGTGATAGATCAGGTGGTAACTACTGGTGGTTAATGGATAAAAACAAAAA
This sequence comes from Gammaproteobacteria bacterium, assembly GCA_044369355.1. Lineage (GTDB taxonomy): Bacteria > Pseudomonadota > Gammaproteobacteria > UBA1113 > UBA1113 > VFKP01. Next base: position 7,749 of record JBIPMB010000271.1, read on the forward strand.
GTAAACTAAGTTAAGTATTTAGGAGATTAATTAAAAGTTATGGCTAAACGTCCTAATCTTAAAAAGAAAGATGATGTAATTGAAAGTATTGAATCATCATCTAAAGGTAATAAGAATACAAACTTAAAGAAAAAAGATCCTAAGCAATCGTTAACTGATTCTATAGAACAGCGTGTAAAGGAAGCTGTAGTGAAAATAGAGGCCCATAGACGTAACGCTAGGGTAGATAATGTTATAGCTCAAGGGATAGGAGGAGGCGATGACTTAGACTTCTTTACAGACGATATTTCTAACGGGTATGAATACTCTAAGAAGGATAGTAAAGAAGCTAAAAAATTACCTGTAACTGACTTTGTGTTAAGGCCTGTAAGTGATCTTGACACCTATAAGAGTAAAGATAAGTAAAGTTATTGCTGCATACCATTGCTGCAATGCTACAATAAGCAGTTGTAGTAAACAAGTAAAGGGATCTCTCAAATTATGCTAAGTTTAGCTTTAACTTTAGCTTTAACTCTCGCAATCAACGCTAGTCTCAGTACATCTCTATCCCTCTCTGGTAGCGTGTTTAAGGCAGTTAATTACCATGTTAGCTCTGTTGATACCTCTACCGATAACACTCCTGTTAAGGACGATAATCCATCACCATCAAGAGGATCTGGCAGAAAGGAATAGAACTAAGTAAGTTAAGACTAGGTAAGCTAGGCATAAAAACCTAGCTTAATTTTTGACTATTTAAGAGAAATGTGTATAGAGTAGATTTGAGTTTACTAGGGTATAGATTGACTCACTCTATAATTTTAAATCTCGCCTATTTACAGAATTTAAAAAAATAACCCTAGTATTAATTTACTAAGGTTAAACTTGATTATTTAGTTTTGAGTGCTACTGCTTATAAATGATTCTCTATAAACTTAACACCTTCTGATCCGTAGTGTTTTAAGACGATATCTCGCATACTTTGATTATTGTTCTCATAGTTACCGTGTCTGGTTATCAGTATTGCATCTAAGTTTAGAATATTTAGTATCGGCCTCATTTCTACTAAACTACTGATAGGATCATAGACTCTGGTATAATCATGTATCTGCAACAATATAGAAAGATCCCGTTTAAAATCTTTTAACTGTACAGCTAATCTATTCATTGTTTAACCTAAATTAGTACATCTATCAGAATAATGATTAATTGCACGATATGGTAATAATGTAATAAATCTTAACAATGGTATAGATAAAAAAATACTCTATCAATTGATAGAGTAAATTAATTATTTAGTTATGGGATGTGTTTAAAATCTGTAAAAAACATGACAACTACCATTATCGGGATCAATCATAAAGTGTACAGAATCAATACTTAAATCACGAATAAAGCCAGACAAATCTATCATCTGATCCGCTGTACAGTGTCCGATTTTAATTTTTCTCAATTGATCCATAATGCCACAATCTTCCAGGTATTGTTCGGCATAATCTTCTGGAGAATCATATTCTCCTTGATAACATTCGTTAAAGCTATCTTCTTGATCTTCTAATGATTCATACCGAGATCCACAAGCTATATCTTTATAGTACATTTTAAATGCTGTACCATATTGATTGATAATCCGTTTGGCTTCAGTGATTGACTTACCCATAATCTGTTACCTATTAATGTACTTTTTTAATCTATCAAGTTATATCCCTATAAAACGATATTGTAATAAAACTTAATATAAAAATAGTCATAAAAAAACTAGCTTGTTACAGCTAGTTAAATTAATTGATTATTGATTGACTGAACTATTGATCGTATTGTTGCCATATAGTTACAAACCCTAGGCCATTCTCTATTATCTGTAGATCATCATCGAAAATACAATTATCACAGTTAGGGTTAACTTTAAAGCAGAAAGATTGTCTCCTCCTAATACTGTGATTATATGGTTTAAACCGTTTACGGGGTAACGGCTCATTGAAAAAATAGTTAAACCAATTGATTGATCCGCTAGAATTGCAGTTGTTTTTTAGAAAGTCATCCATGCTAGTCATTTTTTATCCTCCGATAATTTTATCCGGCGTGTTTTCCCTCTCACTAAGTAACCTTCTTTACGGTATAGACTAAGATTCTCAAGATGGTGCTGTAGGGAGGAGTCACAAGTTACTTCTTCCCATCCATTACAGGTATATTGTTCTATATACCATTCGCTTTTTGTTTTTCGTTTATATGCCATTTTTAGATCCTTGATAATGTTTAAAAAACTGATAACTTTTAACTGATCTAATCTGTTTTAATCGTTTATGACTTTAGGGATTAATACCAGAACATAACCCGTTCTGGTGCTACCAATTGCATAATCATTTTTGTCCAACCATTTTAATTCTGTAGCATGATCTATTAATGCTTTAGCATGATTAGGTGCTTGATCTAGCGAATAATCCCAACTTACAATTTTTGACAATCCTGCTTCAGTTGTGGTTTTAATTCTCAGCCCTCTAGTGTTAGTGACTTGTAAACACTTAGAGGTTATGGCTTGACGATAATGATCGGGATTTAATAGCATGAGTTTGATCTTTAAATAGAGGTTATAGCTGATAACTGATAACTGATCTATTCCTATCCGTTAACGATTTAACGGACTATCTGAGTCTAATAAAACGTTGTAAAGATCTATCACCAGTACCTCTATAGCGGGATATTCCTTTAAGGTATCCATCCCGATTAGATCATCTAACAAACTAGAAATTAATTCTAATTTGTTTAGGGTATCTTCCATTAGAATTTTGTCAGTGATTGCTTTAATAGCTTGATTGATCCTGTCTGTCAGTGAGTCATTTTTGGCAGGAGATTCATTTAACGCCTTGATATAACTAGGACACTGATCATATTCTGACTCAGCTAACAACACCTCCCAAGTCTGTTTGGTATATTTTGACCCGTTAAATTGGATGGGATACCCACCATATAGGGAAGTAAATCCCTTTAATGCAAGATCATAACCATCTAAGTTTTTACCATCCCACCGTGCAACTATTATCCATTTAGGCCATATACAAGTAGCGGTAAAGTTGAAATTTTCCATTTTTAGTTACCAAGTAAACTGACTCAACTGATAACTAATAACTGATCTTTAGATAGACTGATAAAAATCGTCAACGGCTCGCCCAATATCACATAAAGCACGGTTAGCTTCAATGTTGCCTTGATCCGCCGATTTGTTCATTAATCGAGTTATTTCAGGCCGTAAACCTCGCAACTCCTCTCCTAAATTCAATAAAGCACACTCAAAGAGTAGATCGGGCTCGATAGGTTGATACCCTTCCCGTGTATCCTGAAAAATGTACTCATAACACGGGACAGGATGACCTGATCCGTTGTAGTCATACAAGAACGGTTGATCTTCTGTAATCTCTACAAATTCAGAAATTTTTACCCCGTATCCCTTGTATGTGCCTAGGGTACTATTGATCTCCCAAATAGTCTCTGGAGTCGTAACACACTGATAATCAATGTATCCGAGCCATGCACAGGGTAAATACAGTGTGCGAGTAGCAGTCTGAGTTTGATTATTCATTTTTCTAGGTTCTAGGGTATATGGTTTATTGCAGCTATACATTGCTGCATAAAACTACAGTAGATGATCCCTAAAAATAGTTCAATAGATTGTAACAATTCTTAACATAGTCCTGTAACCATTGCCAGATATAGACTCCATAGAGTCACTAACAAGCCATAACTAGGTTAAACGGCTATAGAGTCATCCTGTCAGTTTTGAAGTGTAGAAGGTAGCTATATATAGGGTGTGATTAATTTTTTTAGGATGTAGTGTTTTATTTTTGAGTAACATCCCCCCTATAACCGATAAGCAATATTAATTTTGAGGTATCAGATATCAGTCAATAGGTATTCAACGTAGTGACTATTGACGGATAGCTGTACCGAAATAAAATTAATTGCTAGGTTATAGGGATTGATGTATTGATTAATTAATGCAGTAAGTAAGTAATTAATTAATCAATTAATTAAGTAAGTATTGCAGTATTGCATTAAATCATTAAATCATTAAATCATTAATACAATTAATCAGTTATAGAGTTAAATAGTTATATAGCTAAATAGTTAAATAATTAGTTATTGATTATTACGAGTTATTACAAAGTGATCTTATAGATGCTATATGTAACTAACATCTAAATTGTAGTTAATAGGTTAATGATTTTATGGCCATTTTGATTAATGTCAAGAACGGTACATCTAAAGAGGTAAAAAATCTTGGATGGCTATTGCGTAACTATAATAAAGTTAAACGTTTTGAAGTAGTCGAATTATTGCATAATAAAGCAATTTTAACTGCTTATTGTGATAATGATTTACAATATGAGTGCCATTTTGAGAGTTTGTTAGTTTGTCAGAATTGGTTAACAAGCCATAAACGAATTTTCAATGGTCTACCTTTGGAATTTATTTTACGGGGGCAAATGGGAGCATACATTTATCGAGATTACAGTTATTTGCTTAAATAACTAAATAGTCATGCAATTTTTAACCTAGTTCTGATAACTAGGTTATTTTTTTATAGGTAGTTATGGTAACTTTCACCAATAAGCAATAATACTTATAAACATCTATAGATAGACATATAAGTTAAATTACTGTAATCGCTACATAAAGCATAACTTTAGAATATATTACCAAGTAGTTATAAACCATTATCCTAGTCACAGAATAAACCTATAAAATACTGATCTTGTTTCTATCTTGTTTCATTGTGATATGATGTACTTGAAACAAAGTAAAACAAGAGTTAAGGATCAGCTATAGGGATAAGCTACAAGCTATACATAAAGCACGTTAGAAGGTTTGAAATTGTGACTTCTTACGAAACCAAGCCAAAAGGTAGAGCGCTTGCTTGGTAAGGGGGGATTCTATCAAGATTCTACGAGAGAATCAGTATTATAGCTCATAGCTTGTTTCCGATAGTTGCTTAATCTTGTTTCGTTATTGTTTCACTAGAACTACTATGTACAGTCAATTACAACACAACTACATTATGGCTACAGATACAAGCTCATCTGTGTACAGCAAGATAGACAAGATAGGAAAGATCAGTGTAGAAAATTTTAGAGGGAAGATCAGACTTCGCTGGACATTGTCAGGCAAGACCTATCAGATTACTATAGGGGCCATATCTAAAGAGTCTCTGACCATAGCTAAGGCTAAGGCTGGACAGATAGACTTAGACATTATGATGGGACAGTTTGATCAATCCCTAGTTAAGTATGACAATAGCAAGATAGTTCCTATTAACTCCAATATAGAGATCGTTAATAAACCTAATCTTCTGGCTTGTTGGGAACATTATAAAAAACTAAGTGTTGATAAAGTCTCCCAAAATACCGTAAAAAATCAATGGGTACTGGTAGATAACCAGTTCAGCAAAATAAACGATAAGTCACTATTCGAGTTTAGTAACGCGAGTAAACTTGTATTGACAATGTTGGACACTTTAGCACCATCTACGGTTGATCGTATCTTTACAGACGTCAACGCTGCATTTAACCTAGCAAATGAACTAGGATTTATAGATGAACGTAAGAACCCCTATTCTGCACTTAAAAAGCGTGGATTGATTGACAGTAATCAAGACTCAAGCAAGCGTACAAGGGAAGCCTTTTCCCCCTCCGAGATAAAAGTTATATGGGATGCTTTCACAGATAACAGGTATTCCCCCGACAAAAATGCCTATAATCACAGCTATTATTTACCCTTTGTACAATTCTGCTCTCTCACTGGTTGTCGGCCTGGGGAGGCTATAGCCCTAACCTGGGGAGATATAAAGATCAAACCTGACAGAACTTGGATTAATTTCTGCAAAAGTTATAGTAAAGGGTCGTTAGGCCCGACAAAAACAGGGGAGACCCGTTTATTTCCAGTGAACGATCAACTTCAAGAAATGATTGATCAATTCCCTAGAATAGATAACGAACTAGGTTTAATGTTTCCGAGCGTAAAAAACAAAAGTTACATAGATCAGCATAACTTTAGTAACAGGATATTTAAACCTATTGTTAGTCGGTTAGTAGTTGACGATCTAATTGAGAAATATTTACCTAGTTACAATCTTAGACACTCGTTTATCACCCGTTTAATACAGTCGGGTGTCGATATCGCATCAGTGGCTAAAATATCTGGTAACAGTGTAGAAGTTATCTTGCAGTCCTATTATGCGAGCAATGATGACGTTAAAATCCCTAGGCTGATATGGTAGTAAGTTAAACAAAAGTTAATAGATACAAATAAAGATACCCTATTGATTTAAGGTATCTTTTTTAATGTGCATTTATTGAATTAAACTAGATTACGCTATCAAAGCATAGTCTTTAGCGTCTTGATAACTGCTAAATAACTTATTTTTATCTAAGCATTTGTCGTGACTAGGTTTAGATAAAAATGTTACTCCGTAGCTATTACTGAATAAATCATCATTATCTCTACCTTTAGATATTTCATAAAAGTGCGTTTCTGTTTCTCCTGTTTCAACCGTGATCGGTGTACAAAAGTTTTTCCCGCCGTTATAGGCTTTACTAAATATCATCTTGATTTGTTGATCGCGTTGTATCGTTGTCATTGTGATAATTCCATTTATAGAACAAAATTACAATAGCAAAATCAGTTAAATAGGATCAAGCTATTGTAACAATACTTAACAATTAAAAATCATTCATTAAAATAGTGGTGTATTTGTTCTATAACTTCTATCATTCTGACACACTCAAAATAAGTCATTTTAAGTAATAACTTATTTTTATCTACAATAGATCGCCCCGTTACTTTGCTTACTATTATATAGATGCGATCATCACCCTTGAATTTAGGTTGTAATTCCTCAATAAAAAAGTGTTCAGATTGGTAATACATTCTCATTAATTTAATTCCATTAATACAACAATACTATTCAACCATTGATTAATGGAATTTTGAGTAAATGTAACAATACTTAACAAACCATAACTTAACTTAACACTTAACTCACCAATTAAAACTTGATACCGTGCCAATGGATATATCTATTCATAAAATTAATAGCTGTAGATTGATCGCAAAAAATATTCATAACCCAGTGATCTTCTAATGTTTCGTTAACCACCAATACACAGCTTGAGTTAACAAGTTTATATAAAGTTAAGGTTATCGGGAAAGGTTTATCTCTATGTATAGCTCTTTCATCTCTAATCGTTATAGCATCACTTGTAATAACTGTGCGTTGTTCATTGTCAAAATAGAATTGTTTAGTGTTAACTTGTGTAGTATTCATTAATTGATTAAATAATTGATTAAATTAATGTAAATATTTTAAAACTTTAAAAACCGTTTACAACCTTTCAGTTAGTATAGACGGAATACGTCATCACCACTTAATAGGATTTTATAGTAAACGGTTTA
>JBIPMB010000039.1:0-15072 GCA_044369355.1 Gammaproteobacteria bacterium
CTAATGTGAATTGAATGGCAAAAAACCTTGTCAATTGTTTTTTGAGGAAATTTAAAATATTTTTGCTTACTTGCCCCGCCATTGTGAGGAGCGCAGCGACGAAGCAATGACGGGACGAGTAGTTACTTTTTTTCTTTCTTCGCCCTGGCAATAATGCCTTTAGTAATCTCGAGCTTAATTGTATCATCAGTATTTTTACAAGTATAAATTTTTTGCAGAGACTCTAAAGCAAATCTTGTAACATCGATATCTAGTTCATATTTTTTAAGTTTCCTCTGTAAATTTCTGATAATGATCAGTAGTATGTCGCGGCTAATTTCTTGAATATCCATTTCCAAGAATACCCTCGCAATTCCTTGTCTTATATGATGGTTTTTGTGCTGTAAAAAAGTCAAAATAAAATGAATGAAATTGTCTTTCTGTTCAACTGGTAGTAATTGCCATAATTGACTCAACCCATATAAAATATCTTTATGAATTAAGTACTCATGTCTTAGTAAAAGGATTACATGTGTAATGACTTCATTGCGCTTTACTTCACTTAATCCTGCAGTAACTTTCATAAGCTTGTAGGCGGCTTTTTGCTCTATAACTCTATTCTTACACGTATAGATTACATCTAAAAAATAACGAACTATATCCTCTTTTTGAGCTACATCTATATTTACGGCTATCTCACTCAATGCTTCTAATGCTGCACCTTTGGTTACATTATCAGCATTTTGAAAAGAATTTCTAACAGCTTTACTAACTTTTGTAAGTAAGTTTACATCTCTTATTGCTATAATATGCCTACAAATCACATTTAAAGCACAATGATGAATACCGTTATGATCCACTACCATTCGGGCTAAGTCATAATACATATCTTCAACAGACGGTGCTTTACTATAATCCATTTTCCATCTAAACTTTTTATCTTCTACTCTCTCTAAAATAGAAATCATTGCATTAATTAATATTAAAGCGATACTGTTGCGAAGATTAATTTCACTGGGTAATTGAGCAATAGTCTCCATGCTAACTTTATCTTCATAAGTCAAATTAAAGTGATTGCGCTTTAATTTCCACACAAAGTCTAAAATAAACAACTCAACATCAAAGTATTGTTCTTGAGGACGCTGCCACGTAGTAACTTCTTCAACATTATCTTCCTCTGAGTCTTTTTCAAATTCGTCCATTTCTCTCTCAATGCTTTTATGTGTTTTAATTCATAAGCCAATATTCTCATCTATTAGTAAGTCTAACTAATTTGTTTTGCTTAAACAATAAGGGGAAGGTCGGTAAGGAAATTATTAGATAGCGTGTTTCTTATTACGTTTCACAGAAGTATTCCGATAAAACGCCTCTATAATAGATCCGCAGTAAAACTGTTGAATTACTCGTAAAAAATTTCTTTATATTTATTTTCAATGGCTTGAATTTCATCCTCGGTTAACAAGGCAAACTCTTTTTCTTTTGCGCGTTTAGAAAGATTACCTTCGTTCTGCTGTAAAAATCCTATTAATAAATTAGCAAGGCGATCGGGTAGTTCGAGATAGGCATCTAGAAATTGTTTCATTCTATCGTGTTTTTTTAAATAATCAATCTCATTTGGAAAAACCGTGTCTACAGTCTCTTTAACACAGTAAAATAAAAACTCGGCTTGTTTGGTGGCATCAAAAAAACGATATAAATCTAAGGTATCGTTTGAAACTTCAATATTGTTATTCAGTGTTGGGCGCCAATGAATATATTTTAATCGCGACGAAGAAAAGCTTTCTAATACAGCTCCATATTCCTTGAGATGTTCAAGGATAACATAAGAAATGGGGATTACAACGCCTTCCGGCATAAATCCTTTTTCAGCCAATACATGGTGTATCAAGTAACGATGTATTCGTCCATTACCATCTTCAAAAGGATGTATGAAAACAAAACCAAAGGCAATGGCCGCTGCGGCTAGAACAGCATTATAACTTGAAGCTTTCAGTAAATTATCCGTTTGAATCAAACCGTCCATCAATTTATAAATATCTTCGTTGCGGGCTGATATATGTACAGGTATAGGTTGTTGCGTAGTTCTATCATGCTCACCGATAAAACCACCTTCCACACGATAACCCAAATGGATAAATCTAAAATCTTCAATCACGATTTGTTGTAATCGTAAAAATTCATCATCAGAAAGTGGATACCGCCCAGCTTGGCCTATAGCCCTACCCCAACGCTCCATTCTAGTATGGGGTGGATTTTCTCCTTCTATGGCATAAGATGCTTTAGAATCTTGTAGTAACAAAAAAGCGGCTGCTCGCATCAATAAATCTGGATGCACTCTTTCCATTGTCGCAGCGGCACGACTATTTAAATCACTACTGATATAGTGTTCTAATTGCGCTGTTTTTCTTATCAAGGGACAAAAATAAGGTTCGCCAGGAAGATTATTATTAACCCGATGGCGTGATGAACGCCGTACCGGTCCAGGATATTGAAGTTTTTCATCTAGCACGTTTATATATTTCATTGTTGTTTCTTGCATATCGGGTATATCCAGTTCTTTGCCCAATATCCATTCATATAAAAACCAAATTCGTCTACAATAGCTTCCCCTAGGCTCTAGTTGAATCATCTCAATCAGAATTTTTGATTCAAGTTTTTTAAATAAGGCACTTAAAATACTTAAGTTTACACCTTCATATTTTAACGCAAAAACTAAATGCCCAAATAAAGTGTCTTCTGGCTTATGATTGAAGGTAAAGATCAACCAATTACCTTGTTGATATCGTTTATGTTTTTTACCGATGATACAAAGCAGATCAGGCAATGGAACCGCTAAAGCATAGACATGAATCAATGCAGCATAGCCTACCAACAACGATTCTGGCTCTGGTAGTAAATGTCCTTGAAATATACTGAAGGCCTGTTCAAATTGACTGTTGTTATTCATATTCAAATTATGACCTCATTTATAGTCCATTTTATAAATATAGCAGCATTTTGGACCATTGTCAGCAAAAAACAGCCATTATTGGCATATAATTTCAATTATATGCCAATAATGGCCGTTATTGACATATAAGTGCTGTTATTAGCATAAAACTGCCACTATTGGCCATTATTGCAAAAAACGTCTGCTCGACAAAGAGATAGTGTTTAATTGCGTTCATTTTGGAATCTCATTCCAGGATGAACGCAGTTTTGAATGTGGGAAGGGACCATGGAGGGCTAATAAAAAACGTAACCCCTTATAAAAAAGTGACTTTTACTGCCGCGCTCACAGCAGCAATGACGACAGAGCAATCGAACCGGTTCATAGTACTTAATCAACGTTCAACTATTTCTAACACGTACCATCTTGTGAACAAGGCGCTTCGTGGCCGCCTTTTTCAACCTGCAGGGTAACATGATGTATACTAAATTTTTCTAATAGCTCGTCGTTAATATGGTGAAATTCATCATCACTTAAACCCTTATTCGGCATCACCAAATGCGCTGTTAGCGCTACCTCACGCGTACTCAAGCCCCAGATGTGTAAGTCGTGTACCGCTTCTACTCCTGGTAAAGCTTTTAGAAAAACATTCACTTTTTCGGGTTCTATGTGTTTAGGTGCGGCATCGAGTAATAGACGTAAAGATTGTTTTAACAGATCCCAAGTACCCATTACAATTACGGTGACGATAACCAGACCAATCAGCGGATCCAAACGCACCCAACCAGTGTAATACACAATGATACCGGCAACCATCACACCAAAGGCCAATAGCGCATCAGCCATTAAATGTAAAAAAGCGCCTTTTATATTTAAATCGTTGGTTCCTTTAGCAAATAACATCGCCATGCTGGCATTGACAAGAATACCAATTCCCGCCACAACGATGACTGTGATTTCGTTCACCGAATTAGGATGTATTAATTTGGCTATAGATTCATAGGCGATAATGGCCGAAGCGGCCACCAGTAAAAAAGCATTAAGTAAAGAAGCCAGCACACTACTGCGTTTATAGCCATAGCTGTAGCGATCTTTGGCCGGTTGTACCATTAACCAACTCGCACCCCAGGCCAATAGCAGACCTAAAACATCGCCTAAATTATGACCCGCATCGGCCAATAAGCCCATGGAATTAGCATAAATGGCATAACCTGCTTCAGTGATGGTAAATAAGAAGTTTGCTCCGACCGCAATGGCAAAGGAAAGATTAATCTTACTGTAGGCAGAATCTACGTTGTGATGGTGATGATCATGCGAATGTGTGTGAGCCATAAGAACCTCAAAAATTTAGATTTTAGTCATTTTACACTTTTTTTGACATAAATACACTCGCCCTAGCACAGGTTGACCTTTTTGTTCGCGCAGTGTTACTCGTTCATCTAACATTAAATGCCAGCCAGCCGCAGCTAAGACTTTGATTATATAAGCCTTCGGATGCTGATAGCGTCCCGTAGTGGCTAAATGAAAAGTATCGTCATCAGGGCCTTCTTCGCAGCTAAAAGCAAGCCAGCCTTGATCTTTGGTCTGGGTAAAGGCTTGCTGCAATAGTACAGACAAATCGCCAAAATAGATAAACACATCCGCGGCAATCAGAACATCGGCAGCAAAAGTACGTGTCTTCAAAATGTCCAGTAGATCGCCTTCTATCAATTCATTGTAGATCTTTTTATTTTGGGCTATAGCCAACATCCCCGGTGATAAATCAATCCCTATTAAATGCGCGCCACTCGCTTGCAAGCGCTCGCCACAGAGTCCCGTACCACAGCCCATATCGATTACAGTGGCATTCTCAATTTGCTGTAAAGGTTCTTTTAACAAAGCGCACAATAGATCCGGCGCTTTATAGTGTAAACTTCCCAACAAATCTTCATCAAAGCGCTCAGCGTAACGATCAAATAAAGTTTGAATATATTGCGCTGGCGGACGTGGTGGGGCATAAGATCCTGACACCGCTGCTAAACGGAAATTAAAGATCGCGTTATCTGGCGCATACTTTACCGCTTGTTGAAAATGGTATAAGGCCGTTTGTGTTAAGTTTTGTTTTAATAGACAAGTAGCATAGTTGTAATGTGCATCGGCATTTTCTGGCAACAATGCTGTTGCTGTTTGAAAATGCTCACACGCCATGCCATATTCTTCTTTATCCATGAAAATAACGCCTAAGTTAAAATGCGCATTAAAATTAGCCTCATCTAATTGTAAGACTACGCTATAGTGCTTGATGGCTAATCTATGATTTTTATCCAACAAATAAATAGCAGCTAAATTCATATGTGTCATGGCGTCATCGGCATCTATCGTTAAAATCTGTTTATACAGCATAGTGGCCTTATTTTTATCTGCCATTTTTAAATAAGTTGCTGCCAAATTGGTTAAAATGGGAGTATACTGAGTATCACCCTCTAAACCCTGTTCATAATATTGTATGGCTTGTGTGAATAAATTATCTTCTAATGCAAAATTACCTAAATGATAACAGGCTAAAACATTGTGCGGATCTATATTATGTACTATTTTAAAATAATTCTTTGCTGCTAAGAAATCGTTCCGTTTAAAATAGAATAAGGCTAAATGATTGTATGCTGCCACGTAATCTGGTTTTAGCTCTATGGCTTTCTTATAATGCGCTAGTGCTTCGTCGTTCTGTTGTAGCTGTACATATAAATTGGCTAGATTGTGATGAGCCTCCGCGTAATCGGGTTGTAACGCTAAAGCTTTTTGATAATGTTGTAGCGCCAATTGTGGTTGCGCTAATAATTTATAGGTGTTGGCCAAATGAACTTGAACTTGTGGATGAAACGGTGCACATTTTTCTGCTTGCAAGAAATAGACTAGAGCATTGTTATGATCATTTTCTTGAATAAACAACATGGCCAATAATACCAAAGCTTCAAATTCATCAGGATTATCCGCTAAAACGGCTTGATAGACTTTTTTAGCGGCGACTAAATCGCCTTGTTGGTGTAGAGAAAGTGCGGCAGATAGGTTTTTATCCATGGCTGAGAAGGTTTAACAACTTTGCAACCGCTACAGCCCGGTGGCTAATCTTGTTCTTTTCTGACAATGACAATTGCGCCATAGTGCATTTTTGTGGTGGCAAATAAAACAATGGATCAAAACCAAAACCACCAACGCCCGAGGGCTGCTCTAAAATAATGCCTTCTAAATGACCTTCAGCAATGAGCGGTATAGGATCTAATGGATGTTGCATTAAAACGATAGCGCAATGATAACAGCCCTGACGTTTATCGTTAGGTACCGCCCCCATTTGTTGCAATAAAGTGTGCACCTTTTTTTCATCACTGGCATCAACCCCCGCAATACGTGCTGAATAAATGCCTGGACCGCCATTTAAGGCTGCAACCGATAAACCAGAATCATCGGCTAAAGCAGGCAAGCCTGAACGCACACAAGCGTGCCGTGCTTTAATAAGCGCATTTTCAATAAAACTTAAACCCGTTTCTTCAACGGATTCTATACCCAATGAAGATTGGGAAATTAGCTCTATGCCCAAGGGTGCTAACAAGGGTTGAAATTCTTCTATTTTGCCTTGATTATTGCTGGCTAACACTAGCCGCGATAAAACCTTCATAGAGTTACTTTCCTAATAACATATCGGAATACATAAAATCACGTTTCAAGCCATGTTGTTCAAATAAGCGTAATGCGGCAAAAACCATATCGGGCGGACCACTCGCATACACTTGGAAATTACTGAGATCAGCATGTTGCTTTACCACATATTCATAAATATAACCTACATCCCCAGACCAAGTACCCGCATCGGGCGCCGACAACATTGCATGATAATGAATAAAAGGATAACGCTTGGCCCATTCCAAGGCAAGTTCATGAGCATAGAGATCTTCTCGTTTGCGCGCACCCCAGTATAAATAAATGGGACTTTCTAGAGACAAGGATAGCGCTTCTTCTATTAAAGCTTTCATTTGTGCAAAGCCCGTTCCCGCCGCAAGCAGAATCGTAGGCACCGGTGGCTGATGATGCAAAACACAATGACCATGTGCACCAGACAATAATAAAGGCTTACCCTCGGAGGCTTTGCTCAACATTTTTTCAGCGAAAGCATTTTCTTGCGTATGCCGTATATGCAGTTCAATGCGCTGACTATCATCGGCAGCATTAGCAATAGAGTAGGCATGAGATTCTTCATCTTGCAATAAATAAACATATTGTCCCGAGCGAAAAGGCAATGCTTCTTCTTTTTTCTGGGGATACAATTCTAATAATGAAGTATTCGGAGATAAAGCACTATGTGATTTTAACACATAGGCCGCAGTTTGGCCGGGATCGATTTTAGGTGCTTCTACACCAGATATTTCTATAACTAAATCGCTTTGAGGTCTCGCGCTACAAAAGAAAGCATAGCCTTCTTCTTTTTCTTCTTCGCACAATTCTTCTTCGGCACCATTGCTGTATTCTATTTTGCCGCGCAGCACGCGCCCCATACAGGTACCACAGACTGCATTTTGACAATTAAATGGAAAGCTAAAACCCTGACGTAGCGCCGCTTCTAGCACCGTTTCGCCAGGGTTGACCATCAAGATGAGGTCATTCGGTTTAATATGGACAATATAAGGAACCACGGTAATTACTCGCTCCTTAAAAGCATTAGCCCTTCATTAATTCAAAAAACTCTTCATTCGTTTTAGTTGATTTCAAACGATCCGTCAAAAATTCTATAGCCGCTACTTCATCCATAGGATGCAATAGTTTGCGTAAAATCCACGCTTTTTGCAATTCGTCTGGCGCCATTATCAATTCTTCACGGCGCGTACCGGAACGATTAATATTGATTGCAGGAAACACCCGTTTTTCAGCAACACGGCGATCCAGATGCAATTCCATATTACCCGTACCCTTGAATTCTTCGTAAATAACTTCATCCATTTTCGAACCCGTGTCTATCATGGCAGAAGCGATAATAGTTAAACTACCTCCTTCTTCGATATTACGTGCTGCACCAAAAAAACGTTTAGGTCGTTGTAGTGCATTGGCATCCACACCACCTGTTAAGACTTTACCTGAAGCGGGCACCACTGTATTGTAAGCACGTGCTAAGCGTGTAATGGAATCTAACAGGATAACCACATCGCGCTTATGTTCCACCAAACGCCTTGCTTTTTCAATCACCATTTCGGCTACTTGTACGTGTCGAGCCGCGGGTTCATCAAAAGTACTGGCAACCACTTCACCGCGTACAGAACGCTCCATTTCCGTCACTTCTTCGGGACGTTCGTCGATCAATAAAACAATTAAATAACATTCAGGATGATTAGCGGCAATAGATTGTGCCAAGTTTTGCAGCAACATAGTTTTACCCGCTTTAGGCGGTGCAACAATCAATGCGCGCTGTCCTTTACCTATAGGCGTAATCAAATCGATAGCGCGTGAAGTTAAGTCTTCGCTGCTGCCATTACCACGCTCCATGCGCAAACGTTCATTTGCAAATAAAGGCGTAAGATTTTCAAAGGGGGTCTTGTTACGCGCCATTTCAGGTGGTTCGAAATTGATTTCATCTACTTTAAGCAAAGCAAAATAACGCTCACCTTCTTTAGGAGGACGAATTCTGCCTGTAATGCTGTCACCGGTACGTAAGGAAAAACGACGAATTTGGCTGGGAGATACATAAATATCGTCTGGGCCATGTAAATAGGATTCGTCAGGATAACGTATAAAACCAAAGCCATCAGGTAAGATTTCTAATACACCGTGACTGAAGATATCTTCACTATTTTTGGCTTTTGCCGTTAAGATGTTAAAAATAATATCTTGCTTACGAGCTCGTGCTAAATTGGTTAGATTCAGATCTTCGGCTAAAGCCATTAGTTCAGTCGGTTGCATACGTTTTAAGTCTGTTAGGTTCATAAGTACTCGCATTGATAATTGTTAACTTTGAGATATATATACTCTTCGCCTTTCAAACCGCGACTTTTCGCAACTTGAACTGCTGTGGGTATATGACTTTAAATTCCAATGAGCCGCATCGGCAAACAAGCTACTTGTATAGACAAGTAGTTATCTTCGTATTGCAAATTTGGGGGATTATGTGGATGGGCTCTAATCTTAAAGCTTGGAACCGCCACAGTCAGTTCATTGAAGAATAATGGTCATACAAAAGAATTTAGCACATACCCTGGAACATTGCAAGACACAATATCCCTTATCTACTCTTTTTTTGTAACTACTTGCTCCTATTTCAAGAAATAGCCCATGATCTCACATGGGCAATGACAATTCACAGCACTAGGCATGCTCACTCAACCATGCTTTTAAATCCGTTTGACTTAAAACCCCAGTTTTCGTTGCCACAACACTGCCTTTTTTAATCAATAACAATGTAGGAATTTGTCGTATAGCGAATTTTGCAGGAGTTTCTGCATGTGCATCTATATCCATTTTAACAAACTTCACTTTGCCGGCAAATTGCTCAGCAACCTGCTCTAAAACAGGCGCCAACATTCGGCAAGGACCACACCATTCTGCCCAAAAATCGACCAGAACAGGCATGTCAGCTTGTAGTACTTCCTGCTCAAAGTCCGCATCGGTGACATTTGATATCCAATCACTCATAAAATTATACACCTCATTATCACTAGGAACCGCCATAATACGCCAATCTCAAAAAAACTGCAATTGAATAGCTTTTTAACACCCTCTTTATGGGGACGCAATTTAAATACAATAGAAATTAGTTTACTATATAAAAGAAGCATTTATTATAGTTTTTTTGTTTTAACCCTATGAAAATATTGATTATTGCGTATAATATTAAATGGAACCTCTATTTTTCACGGCAATTAATAGCACTTTATTATTCTTTTTTCACCTTAAACTATTGCATTACGCTAAAGGGCATGTTTATACTACAAAATGCTGTTTTTTAAAGCATACTATTTCTACTAACATTTTACACGTAATTATTGGAGGTTAAAAAATGAACGTTATACAGCTACAGAAAAAGGAATCTACTTGTGAGCAAAGTTGGTTAGTACATAACATAAAGCGCTTAATGGCTGCAAAAGGCCTTAATGAAGCTACTCTTGCTAAAAAAACATCCATCCCGCAGCCTACACTGCATAAGATTTTGTCAGGAAAAACAGCGGATCCGCGCGTATCGACCCTAAAGTTGATATCCGAATTCTTTAATATTTCACTAGATGCTGTTATTTACACTCCGCCGCACGAGCAATTTGATTTGGCAATCAACGGTGTTAGAAGACAAACGAAACATATCCCGGTTATTTCATGGCAACAATGTGTGGATGCAGCCAACTTCTTGACCACATTAGCGCCTAGCAATTGGGAAGATTGGCAAATCGCAACTGTAAAATCAGAACAAGTTGTTTCTTTGGTCAGTAAAATCAGCATGGAACCCAGATTTCCTAAGGGTACGCTGTTGATGCTAGATCTAAATGCAAAACCCGTAGATGGTGATTTGGTGGTAGTGCATTATCCTAATACGGATGAAGCAACCTTACGACAATTGTTTTTAGATGGCCCAGTCAAACGCTTAAATTCACTGAATCAA
This sequence comes from Gammaproteobacteria bacterium, assembly GCA_044369355.1. Taxonomy (GTDB): domain Bacteria; phylum Pseudomonadota; class Gammaproteobacteria; order UBA1113; family UBA1113; genus VFKP01. The sequence continues at coordinate 10,518 of JBIPMB010000039.1, forward strand.
GAACCTGACTGTGATATCTTGGATGATAAAATACGTATTTTAGGAACCATCATACAAGCAACGCGTATTTTTCACGACAATTAGAGTTTTTATGGAAAGGGCGGCTCACGAGCCGCTCCTACAGCACGCACAGCTTCATTTAGTAAAAGTGTGTTGTTCTGAAATCTTCTGCGCCAATTCTTTGCAATGCTTTACCGGTTCAAATTCTGTGATTTTATAACTCGCCAAGCCATGTTTATAGAATGGATCTTCTGTTATCAATTGAGTTGCCGTTTCTTTATCCGTTAACGCAATAATAATCCCTCCATCGCGCGGATTTTTAGGCCCGGAAGCAATCAGCAAACCTTTTTCATAACATTGATCTAGCCATGCTCTGTGTGCAAGTATCTGTTTTTCTATTTCAGACAGCGGTTTTTCGTACGTAAGTTCTATAATAAGCATCTTGTGTTCCTTTTAATTTGTTAAGATGTAACTGCTCACAATGACGGGGACGGCTATTTCTATGCTAGCGTAGTTACTTCATAGGGGTCAGTAGTTACGTTAAGGCATTATATCCATTACAACCTGATTTGACAACGGCAACGTAAAAGTTTCTGCATTAATACAAATCGTATCTTTGCTTTCAATGAAAAAATTATCAGCAAAACTATGTCTATCTGCTCCTAAGAACACATAATATAAGTTACCGGGGATAAGGGCTACCATTTCCATAAAGAAATGAGTGATAGCATCCATGCTATATAAAAACTGCGACGTCCCCGTGCTATAATGTGCACTCCAGACTGATTTGCCATTACGGTTTATAGAAACACGTCCATTAAAAATGTTTGGCAAAGCACCTAAGCACAATTCAGGTCCTATAGCCGATGGTCGCAGTTTGGATGCAGAAAATTGATTTATATTCTGTCTGCGCATAAGTGGATCGGATAGATCATTGCCCATAGCATAACCTATAAGATGAGGATGGCCTTCTTTCCCTATAAAATAAACAGCTACCAATTCTGCTTCTTCGCCTACACTCTGCGCGCCTTTAGGCATAGTAATACACGTATTGTGCGCAAACAGTGTAAAACCATTGCCTTTATAGAAGCACTCAGGAAGCGTAGAGTGTAGTTCGTTCAAGATTCTATTTTTATGAGTATAGCCGAAGCCAAATACATGCACCGAAGTTAATGGTTCTAATAAAGCTGGCACTAACCAAATTAATGGTTCATCTATATTATTTAGCAAAAATGGTTTACTAGACAAAGAACGTAATGTTTCTACTATGCCGTCATTTTTCCTGAAACATTCTTGTAAAATATCGCAAAATTTAGCTTGCGTTTGAAAGACGTGGATTAAACCTGGATTTTTCAGATCGGTATAACCTAGGTAAGCTTTGTTTTCATAGAGAAACTCTACTATTTTCATCATTGTTTTTATATTCCTGAATATACTCTTCGCATTTGATTTTTAGGGGGTGTTGCCTTCGTCCATCTCGCACCAGTCATGTGTAATTTACCCTTGGTGCGCTAGAACTCGGCGCCTACCCTAAAAACCAACTGCTGTGAGTATATATCCGTTACACTTCTTCAACAGGTAATGCCACCCCTACTTTCTCATGTTTACTACATAAATAAATACCCGCAATAATAAACACCAAGCTGACTAAGTGGTACGCCTGTAATTTATCATCTAAAAATAATATGCTGAATAAACCACCAAAGAAGGGAACTAAGTGCGTGTAAATCTCTCCCTTCACGGCACCCACTTTAGCGATGCCCTTGCTCCAGAAAAGATAGGCTAGCCAAGACGGACATATGACTAAGTATAAGAGCCCAATAAACAATGATAAATTAACCGTTATGGCATCAAAGCTATTTTTTCCAGTCAGCAATATATACAATGTGAAAGGAATCAAAACAATTGCACCTATAATAGAAGATATGGTTACAAACACCGTACCAGAAATGTTTTTATCTTTTTTTCGTAAGAAAGCACAATAAAGACCCCAACTTGCAGCGGAGCCTATAGCCCACAAATCGCCTTGGTTTAGATGCGCCAAATTGCCTATATCATACAGATTGCCTTGTAAGATCAGATACACTACACCTACTAAACTGAGCACCACACCAATAATATTCGCTCTAGAGATATAATCGTTGAAAAATAGCTTGCTAATGCCCAATACCAATATAGGTGTGGTAGATAAATAGATCGCCGCATTCAAAGGCGTCGTATATTGCAAACTGATGTAGAGATTCAAAGGAAATAATACTTGGCCACATACTGCTAGAAAAAAGAGTGTCCAGAATGAAGCTGTGATCTTGGGCCAGTCATTGCGCAAAGGCTTATAATATAAAGCCAGTAGTAATAGCGCTGTAAGCAACCACCGTAATTCAGACAATATGATTGGCGATAACTCGCCAACCATAATATGTCCAACTATATAATTACCACCCCAGAAAGCGGCAGCAAGCGTTAATAGTAAAAAAGCCAAAATGTTACTCCTTATATCTTTGAAAATACGACATAATGCTGCTGCGTGCGCTTATCTACACTGTGATCATGCAATGAGAGCGGAATCTGTTTAGAATAAGAAATGAGTTCATCATAATCGTAAGCCGCTTTGGTGCTAAAGAAAATCTTGCCATTCTTATTGGAAACTCTAGCGGCTTCCGCCAACAGCAAGCGTAATTCCTGTGTAGAAATTTTCTTAACATTATTGTTCACTACTAAATCATAACCTGAAGACTTCCCCGTAAAAACATTGATGACAGAACTTGCCAGCGGCAACGTTAAATTAAACCCCCATGGATCAGCTGTTTTTAATCTAACAGTGTAATTACCCGTATTTTGAATGCGCTGCAAAATAGTGGCAACCGCTTTTTCTGCTACAAAAACACCATCTGCTAGAATGTTTTTTGACGCTGCCAAACTGAGCAATTCGCCATTTTCTGGATGCATATCCAACACTTTACTTCTTTTTGTGGGCAATAAAGTCAACAACTCCTTCAATTTATCAGAGACCGTGCTGGGTAAACCTTTTTGCTCTAACTCTAATGCAGCATAAGCCGTTAACCAATGGCGGTTGATCTTTTCCCAGTCGCTTATTTGCAAAATATCTTCTAATGAAGGTTGTAGCGCTTCCATTATCGCTGCCTTATATGGCATATATTGAATAATTTTGCCATAAGACCCTGTAATAGAATAGTCCCCCACCCATGAGTTTAAAAAGCTTCTAGTTGCTACAATGGAAAACTTACCTATGTAGTCTGCATCCCAACCCACCATCGCTTCGCGCCCTATCCAAGAAAATTCTGCCAGCCGTATAGGTGGCTGCTGTGTCATGGCCACCGTTCTAGAGGCAATTGAGGGTCTACCATAAGGATCATGATCTTGGCGCAATAAACAACTGCCTGGCGATAACCACACACCATCGCCGATGGTAATATTTCCCCCAGCATTAACGGATGCGTTTCTTCCAAAGCGCACATACCGGCCAATCTTAATTTGTGGAATATCTGTTGTTTCTATATCCAGCTGATGATCAGGATGCGGGTGACTTAAATAAGCCCCATTCTCAAAGTGTGTAGGCGAAATAACATGCTCACCTAAGCCTTCTTTGATCAACAAGGGTTCACCGGAAGTATCGATGCTAAAATGGTGCGTAGCTAGTCCTAAGCTTGTGCTCAGATCATTGAGTTTATCCTTAGCCCAATGTGCAAAGCTTATTTCATCGTGAAAAGAGGCTATGCTTTGCGACTTCTTACGCAATTCTTTTAACACAGCAACATAATGAATAATGGGGCAAACCGTTTTCAGCTCCCCATCGCGTTGCTGTTTTAACTGTTCCTCCAACGCACCGATGGTGTGCACATTTTCTCTATAAGGATGTGGTTCCACATCGATATTATCGTTAATAAAGTTTCTTTTATCCCAAAGTTCAGGCGAGTATTTCGAGGTAAATGGCACTAGATTGCGATCGATATTTTGGTTATAGCTGTCTATAGGTAACATCAAATCCTTACTATAATGGGTGTCGAGTTTCTTGTCATGTAAATGGCTACTCATACTTGTACTCCTTAGATTCATCTTAAATCTTCTCTTTCTGGTGTAAAACCCTTACCTTAGCCCGCCTTATGCTTAGTTTTTTAATTTAAATATGATTTAAAGACATTTTGAGCTAAAATTTCTTCTTTGTCAATCGGTTTTTTATTATTTTGACGTTATTTTTGAGGAAGTTTTTCTAATTTCTGGCATTTAGAGCTAATCATTGCTCCAAAGTACAGCTGGATATGAACTACTTAATACAAAGCGCAATAGATATGGCGGGGTGGCACGGTGAGAGGCCCCCCGGCGCGCGCAGGCACGAGCACGACGGGGTATCACCGTTGCCAGGACCCAGTCAGCAGTGCGTTATAATATTGAACCTTGTAATTTTAATTTAGCGATATAGTTGTCAACCGGGTGGTGATCCCATATAGGCAAAAAAAGGTCTAGAAAAGCACAAATCGGGGTTCTTTTTGTGTAAAAAGAAAGCCATTTTATAAAAGCTCGACGAAATAATGGGTTT
>JBIPMB010000247.1:0-4502 GCA_044369355.1 Gammaproteobacteria bacterium
AGCATCGCGAAGCCGTAGTCCGTGCGGAATCCGCCGATCGGCTCGAGCGCGTCATACGCCATCCACTCGGTGAGTTCACGCGAGGAGACGCGCGCCTCGAGTTCAGCGACCGTCATCCCGAGCGCGAGCGCGAGGCGGAAGAGGAACCGCCGGCACGCTCGCTCGGTCAGTTTCCCGTCATGCTCTCCACATCCTTCGCGCCCATCCCAGAGAGCCTCTGGGCGACCTCGAAGAGCGGGTCGATCACGCGAGCCGGGAGGCCCGCGACCTGCTCGACATCGCCGTCGGCGAAGAGCCGCTTGCCGTCCGCGTCGCAGATGCATCGGACGAGGAGCCGCGCGCGGAGATTGACGAAGTTCATCTCGCGGTTGGTGCCCTTGCCGATGAAGCACGCGGCCTCGAACGAGTCGCGCTCGCCGGCGGTCAGGCCACGGATCGAGATCGGCTCGGCAATGCCGGGAATGGAAACCGCCTCCACGGGAATGGAGGCGGCGAGTGAAAGCACGAAGTCCTTCGATGCGGTCATGGTGTGGTGCTCCGAGATGTGCGAGGCGATCAGGTCGAGGAGGTAAAGCCGCCAGTCACGCGGACGGTGAGATCGGCCTCGACCGCGCCATCGACTGCGGCCGAGACATTGAACGAGGTGACATACCCCGAGAAGGCCAACTCGAAACCGCCCGTGCCCGTGTTTGGCCCGAACTGGATCTTGAACTTGCGGAAGTCCGCACCGTTCGCGTAGGTCGTTGGGTTGAGCGCGCCGTTGTTCGATGTCGTTCCGAGGAGGGCGGCATTATATGAAGGAGCGAATAGCGTCACGGAGATCGTGCCCGAGTCCTTCGTGCCGCCGATGAACGACTTCACGGTCGCCGACAGGGCCGAGGTATCGATCTCGGCGATCGAGATCCCATCGACGGAGATCGACTTGATCTCGCCGACGGCGGCGAAGGTCGAGCCTGCCGATCCAACGACGGTTGCGTATGAGAAGGTTGAGCCGGGTGCGACGATTGCCATGGGTTAGCTCCAGGTGATTGCGGTCGTGAGCTTGACGGTAGCGGACGCGGTCACGGCCCCGTCCTGCTCGGCCGAGATCGAGAGGTTCGTTGCGATGCCATCGAAACTTGCGGTGAGATTGCCGGCGGCGAACTCAAGCGAGAAACTAGCGGGAGTGCTATCTCCGCTAGCAGGGACAAGAGCCGTCTTGAAGTCGGCGTAGTTCGAGGGCGCGAAGAAGTCGATCGTGAGCGTGCCTGCTTCGAGCGCGCCCATGATGTACGCCTTGTCCGTGCTCGTGAGGTTCGTGATGTCGATCTCGGTCAACGAGGATCCGCCGACGGAGATGTTAGTGACCTCGCCGACGGCGGAGCCGCCAACAGTAATGATCGTGTTGTATGAGGAGAGTGCCATGCGGAGTACCTCGTTAGGAGTGCATCGAGACTACCTCTAGCGTCGCAAGATATAAACCGTGCGTAGCACCATCTGCGGGCGGTTGGTAGTCGGTCTGGATCGTCGAGACCCGGCTCGCCTTGACGGAAATCTTCACGACCCCGCCGGACGAGAAGTCCTGCGACCAGTCGGCGAAGATCGCTTGAGCCTTCTGGGCGATGTCCACGGAGACCTTCTTGTCGAGCGCGAGGCAATGGAGCGACACGCTCGACCGGGTGAGGGTCGGCACGCCCGAGAGCACCAGATACGGCGCGCTCGAGTTCAACTCGTACACGATCGCCGGGAGCGACCCGTTGTCCTCCCGAAGTTCCGGGTAGATCCGCACCGGGTTCGTGCCGATGATCGAGGTCAGGCTCGCCGTAGCGGCGACCTTGGCCTTGATCGCGGTCTCGATGTTCCAGACGGTTTGTGCACTCACGAGAGATCCTTACTGGGCGTGGACTTGATCCGGCCCCACTCGTTGATGAAGTCCGTGAACTCCTGCACCGCCGATGCCTCGGCTCCCGGCTTGAGCCGCTTGAAGAGGCGGAAGAAGACCCACTTGCCGGGGATGTCCTTCTTGCCCTTCACCCATCCGCGCATCCGGCCCTTGCGGACGATCGAGAAGCCCTTCTCGATGAGTCGCCCGTAGAACGCCCCGCTCTTCCCTGTCACGCCGATACGGCGACCGATGTAGAGCCGACGCTGCTTGGAGCCGAGCGGGATCACGGCAATAGCCGTCGAGACCTTCGCACGCGCGAGACCTGGCGAGACCATGCGGCCGCGCCTCATGTACGGCCAGAGACGATCGCCGGGGAATCCCTTGTCCGTGTTCGTCGTGAGCGAGTTGATCTCGGAGCGCATGGCAGCGGCGATTCGTTCGAGCGTGCGCGTCGCCACGCGCTCGATCATCGCCTTCTTGAGGTTCTCGTCGAGCTTCTTGAACGCCGCGACGAGTTCCTTGCCGCCGGACAGGTTCACGCTCTCGAGGAACGGTTGGGACATCACGCCACCTCCCGCACGGTCACGGTCACGGTCTGCTGCCGCGCGTCGTACTGCTCGATTCCGATGATCTCGAATGTACGGGTGTCCGTCTGGAGGCGGGCCGTCACCGACAAGAGCGCGGCATCCTTCTCGCGCATCATGATCTCGTAGGAGCGTTGGTGTGTGATCTTCTCGCGCTCGACACCCTCGGCGGCAGATGTCCCTTTGAGGTAGCCCCATACGATCGTGCCCACGCCGAGGAAGGTCGGCTCGAGCGAGCCGAACTCGTCGAGATCCGTCGTGCGGTTGAGCACGAGGAACGGCGTTCGCATCAGGCCGGAGCGGACTCGCCTCATGCCATCCTCGGGATCGAGAACATCCGAGCGAGTGACTCCACACCGTGCGGGACTTCGGTGAGCGCGGTCTCGCTACCGGTCTCGCGAGCGATGTCATACCAGTACGCGACCGACATCAGCACGGCCTGCCGGAGAGCCTGCGGGATCGCGCTGGCGGCCGCGCCGTAGCCGGCCGTGTATCCGATCGTCACGCTCGGGATGCCCGGATAGAACCGCGTGGAAGGCCATCCCGAGATGATGTTCGGATTGATCACGATGCTGCTCGGAAGCCTCTGGCCTTCGAGCGTGTATGAGCCTGCCGATAGGACTTCCGTGGTGCCGCTCCGATCGCCGTAGGAGATCGAGGAGACGGCCGAAGCCTTGCCGGCCGGGAGGATGATCTCGTAGCCGAACGGGAAGCGATCGAGCTTCAGCGTGTAAGTGCGATTCACGAGCGGCCGATTCGCCAGTCCCTCCACATAGTTCCTCGCCGCCACGATGAGCGAGGTGATCAGCGCATCCTCGTCCGTGTGCGTCACGCGCAAGTGAGCCTTCGCCTCGGCAATCGTGACAGGCTCGACCGCCGGCGAGGTGGCCTCGACATTCGATAGGTAGGTCGCACCATCAATCGCCAGCATCGCTCGCCTCCTTCGTCGCCTTGCGGAGCCGCACGCGGCCTCGCTCGGGAGTCTCGATCTTCGGCTCGTCGCGCTCGACCAAGCCGGACGCAATGTATCGCGCCGCGTCGGAATCTGGAATCTCGCAGCGCATCCCTGCGGCGTACGCCGTCGTGCTCGTCGAGAAGGTCTTCAGGATGTGGACTCTCATGTGTGCTCCGAAAAGAAGAGGGCGAGCCTTGCGGCCCGCCCTCGTGTGTGGCTAGTTCAGCCCTTGCCCCCTCAGGTGTTGTCATCCTTGAGAGCACGGAAGGCATCGGAGCGCACGACCTTCGCGTCGAGACGCATCTCGCCGAGGTAGCCGATCTGGCCGTTGCCGGCGTACAGTTCGTTCAGCACCTGCACGCTCATGCCCGTGCGCTGCGCGAGCACCATGTGCTGGAAGTCACCGATGACCGCGTGGATCTGGTTGTTGACATTGCCGAGCGCAGGTGCCCAATGCGAGACATAGACCGGGATGCCGAGCAGACGGTCGGGCGTGCCGGCCTGGAAGGAAGGCTCCCAGAGGTACGGCGCGCTCAAGTGGCCGGACGAGCCGATGACCTTCTCGGTCAACTTGCGGACGGCCGTCAGGAACGACTGGCTCGTCACGATCGCGCACGACGGGCTCTTCAGGTACTTCATCGGCAGGCTGTAGACCCAGTCGATGAGTTCGTCGGAGGTGAGCGTGCCGTCGGTCGCGAGCGTAGTAGCGGTGCCGAGCGTGGCGTTCTTCAGACCTTCCGGCTTGTTGGTGCCGTTCCCGTGCCACAACTGGTACTCGATCGACTGGCCGAAGAGGCGACCCATGCGCTGCGCGACCATGCTCTCGACGCTGAAGTCAGCACCGCGAGCCGGAGCGTCCTGCACGAGTTCACGCGAGACCTTGACCACGCGGCGCAGCGAGTTGCCCGTGAAGGTCTTGTTGGTGAAGGTCGGCGTGTATTCAGCGACCGAGCCCGCTTCGCCGGCCCAACCTTCATCGTCAATCTCGGCCGATTCGAAGTCGCCCTCGAGCGTGAAGTTGGTCGTGAAGTTGCCGACATCGATCTTGCGGCAGAGGTTGTAGATCGCGGTCTCGAGTTCCACGCTCTTCTGCAACTGC
>JBIPMB010000040.1:0-14974 GCA_044369355.1 Gammaproteobacteria bacterium
GCTGACTGCTTTCATAATATCTCCTGTTTTTGACGACACAAGTATATTATGTTTTTTAAGCAAAATCAGCGAGTTACACACACCTTTTTACTTTTTTGTCCAGTACAGAGGCTATAGTTAATTATAGAGGGTTTACTTAAGATTACCTTAAGGTTTCTAATCGAAGCCTCAACCCTCAAGTGGCTTAGCTTGGTGAAAATGGCTTCAAGCTTTTTTCACCAACCGATGGCCCGTTATATTAAGTTTTGTTATTTGTTTCTTATTTTCGACCCTGCCCTGGGTATAAATCTGCGGGGCTGTGGTAGTGGTGTTCTGAGTTATCCCAACCTCCGACGCCACTTCCTAAGCACTTAGTAGCCGCTATTGCAGCTCCGTAGATTACCTTACAAACCATCCGCTTGCATAAATACGTAAAAATTCTTACCATAGGCCTTATATCTTATTTAAGTGAATAACACATGACAGAGCGCATTCGACCTTTCCTGAAGTGGGCTGGCGGTAAATTTAGACTAGCACCTTGGATTGGCCAACATTTGCCCACGGGGCCCTGCTTGATTGAGCCTTTTGTAGGCGCAGCTGCCATATTTTTAAACAGCTCATTTGACCATTATCTTTTAAATGACTGTAACCCTGACCTAATCAATTTATATCAACGCTTACAACAAGAAGGCGGCCCCTTCATCGATTATTGCCAATCTTTTTTCATTCCACGCAATAATACCGTTAAGCGGTATTACCCTTTACGACAACTTTTTAATGACAGCAGCGATCCACACGAAAAGGCAGCCCTATTTTTATATTTAAATCGCCATTGCTTTAACGGTTTGTGTAGATACAATAGCAAGGGTAAGTTTAATGTCCCCATGGGAGAATATGTAAAACCCTATTTCCCTTATAAAGAAATGCTTGCGTTTTATGAAAAAGCACAGCGCGCTGTTTTTAGTTGTGCAGATTTTACGACCATTATGCATAAAGCACGTGCCGAAGATGTAGTTTACTGTGACCCACCCTACTACCCCTTAAACAATGCCACCAGCTTCACGCGTTATCATCACACCGATTTTAGTTTGGATGAACAAAGCGCATTAGCACAATTGTGTGCGAAGCTACAACAGCAAGGAATACGCATCCTTGTTTCCAACCATGCCACACCGGAAACACGTCGTTTATACAAACAAGCAAAAAAACTGGTTTATTGTAATGTGCAGCGTACCATCAGTGCTAATGGCGATCAACGCGCGTCCGTTAAAGAGCTCTTGGCTTTATATTTATGACGGTATTAGATTTTGATGCTTTAGCCGCAGACATCAAACAATGGGGTCTTGCTTTGGGTTTTGCTGCTGTGGGTATTTGTGATATAGATCTCAATGCCTATCGCGCCGATCTAGAAGCCTTTGTTGAAAAAGGGTTTCATGGCGAAATGGAGTATTTAGCACGCAATCCTGAGCTGCGCACCGATGCCACGCATTTGCTGTTAGGTGCCTTACGTATTATTTCAGTACGTATGAATTATTTGCCGCCCAATACGCAGATGGTCAAACAATTAAAGAATAGTAGAAAAGCCTATGTTTCACGCTATGCTGTAGGCGGCGATTATCACAAATTGATGCGCAAACGCCTAGCAAAACTCGCCAAACAAATTAATGAACGCGTTGCAGGTTATGGCTATAGGGCCATAACCGACAGCGCTCCCTTGATGGAAAAACCCATCGCTGAAAAAGCAGGCTTGGGCTGGATAGGTAAGAATACGTTGTTATTGAACAAAGAAGCCGGTTCATGGTTTTTTCTAGGAGAGTTACTCACTACCCTGCCATTACCTGTAGATAACCCCGTGGTACAAGATGGTTGCCAAAATTGTCAGGCTTGTTTGAAAATATGTCCTACTGGCGCTCTAGTCAATGCTAAACAAATAGATGCCAGACGCTGTATTTCTTATTTAACCATAGAACACAAAACGGCGATCCCTTTAGAATTAAGACCCTTTATGGGTAATCGCATTTATGGTTGCGATGATTGCCAACTCATTTGCCCGTGGAATCGTTACGCCCCCGCAACGGCTGAGCTGCAATTTCACGCACGCAATAACTTCGACAGCGCCGAGTTAGTAGAACTATTTTCTTGGGATGAAGAAACCTTTTTAGAAAAAACCATAGGCTCCGCCATACGTCGATTAGGTCATGCGCGGTGGTTGCGGAATATTGCCGTTGCCATGGGCAATGTCGTTTATGACAATGACATCATATCGGCTTTAGTACAGCGTTTAGATTATCCGGATGCCATGATAAGAGAGCATATTGAATGGGCTTTGGCACAACAACGGGCAAAGAAAGATAAAGCGCATTTAGAGGATGCACAATTGAAGAGGATAACGGCTAAGTTAAATGTGAATTATTAGCCGCTTTTACATCTTTGGCGCAGGGCCAGAAGCAGAGGGTCCTGACAGAGTTTCTAAATGCTGCTTTGCGCTTTGAGATAGATAATTTTCTATTTTTTCAAACACATAGCCACTTAAAACCTTGAAAAAAAACTTACCGTGACTAACGTACGGCGCTCCATCTAGATCTGGGAATTCACTTTTAGTCCGCGTAAAGACTTCGTCGACAATTGTCGAGTAGTCTAACTTAATTCCGACGTTCTCACTAATATGCTCTAAAGCCTTATGCAGAACTATCTTTAACAACCCTTCATCATATAGTTTTTTCTTTTCTTGCATAAAGGAGATAAACTCTTCTACTTTACCTGTTTTTTCTATAGCTTTAAAATTAGAGTTAAATTTTTCATTAATATAGAGATTTTCTTCTTCTTTAATTATTTTTGTGCCATAAAATTTTGGATTCACTCTACATAAGGCTGCAAAAAAATAAAATATGGCGGCTAGAATATATTTCTTAGATAAATCGGGACTTAATTTATGCAGGCTTTTAGGCATGTCATCCGTTACACTATCAAGAATTTTTCCATGCCCATCGCTTTGAAGTTTTGAAAACACATCAAAGAAATCTTTCGTTAACTTTATTTTTTTACTGAAGCGTTTAACTGAGCTTAAATCTTTATCCTCTAAAGACTCTCTCTCTCTTTTTATTTTTGAATCAATAGAACTTATTTTCTTCTTGAGTTTCTGTATGTCTTCACATTTCTGTCCACTCTTCTCCAAGAGCATGTGATAACAACTTAGTTCATCCTCTAGATCGTCAACATAGTGTTTTTGGCGAAAAATATTTTTATACTCTTCTGCTGCGGAATAAAATTTATTATAGATATTTTCGTAAATATTTTCATTAATAACCCTTCTAATTTTGTAGTCTAATGCATCATACTCTGGAATTTTTTCAAGAATTTTGCGAAGAGTATATTTCTTTTGACTATTAAAAAAAATATTGCGCATGTAGTCTTTATAACACTGATAGGCTTCTTTATTTTCTAGCAGACTCGACATACGGCGATCGTATAACCGTAAATCATCCAGTAATTTTCTCTTTGTGCGTGCATGCACAGCATCACTTATATTCATTTTTCCAAATATTGTAATGAATACCTTCGTTTCGAGATCTAGTTCCATTAATGCCAATGAAAAAGATCCTGTAGATGTAGCATTTGCAAAAGAGTCCGTTCCCAGAATATTACGGGTTAGATAACTAAATCCTTCCTGTTCCGCTTGTTCCTCTAAAAAACCTTTTTTTCCTGATGAATAATCTTTGAATTCAGAACCCTCTTTTTCAAAGAAAGGTATTGTGAGTTCGTTTTCTCTTTTTAATTCTTTCTTCTGATCCTTTGTCTTTTTTCTTTCATCCCGCTCCGTTGATTTAGATCTAAGAAAATAAACGCTAAAAAAAGGTGCTCTTTCCTCTAAATCCGAAGAAGAGGGGAATGAAGGTAAACTGCTAGGAGTCAAGAGGTACCTATGTTCCACAGGTATTTCTCCACGCATTGTTAATGGTCTAGCTGTGGTCGATCCGTTTGAACCGCTCGAAAAAAAACTATGCGGGCTGAAAAAGAAAGAATGATTACTGTCGGGAGTAGGAGTCATAGCAATATCAGAAGTAGATGCAGAGCTGGTGATAGTGGGCGTAACAGCCATCTCAGAACTGGATGAAGGACTGGTGAGGGTAGACAAAGGACTAGTATTCTTAGTGGAACTTTGCCCGACATCTGTCTTAAGCTGCCCCCAATTTAATGGCGGCAAACCTAGAGGTAAACCCGGAGGTAAACCTGGGGGTAAACCTGGAGGTAAACCCGGAGGTAAACCTGGAGGTAAATTCGGAGGTTTATCCGGAGGTTGGCTGCTCATCTCTCATCCTTAACTAGTGTCTGATTAAAATCCTTTTATTATTACTGTAGCAACTCCGCCCTCCGTTCGTCAAGAATAGGTTGGCGGCTATCTTTTACGCTGTACCTTCTGCAGAGGAATACTGGCCTCTAGTGGATATCCATCGTCTAGTTGTAATTCTCTGCCAAAAGCAATCCCATAGACTACTTCTAAGGTTAAAATCAAACCATATTCATCGCGATAGTTTTCATAAGCGGCTTCTAGGTGCTGCCATTGACGTGGCGTGATTAAGCCTTTATTCATGTCTTGCAAGAAATAGGTTGGGCTTAGGCGCAACTCTGACATCAATTGTGCAAAATTTTTATAGTATAGGCTAAAGTACTCTACATCGACCACAGGGTTTTTAAATTGCGCCTGCTGCAATAGATCTCCCCAATTGTGCATATCGGTAAAAGTAGGAATATAGGGCTTGTCCGATAAAGTTGAAAATACTTGCCGTAGTTCTGTTAAAGAATCCGGCGCCAAGACAGAAAATAACAACACGCCATTGGGTTTTAAAACACGTTGGATTTCAAAGATAACAGCTTCGGGCGCCGTACACCAATGCAGCATCATGTGGCAAAAGATAACATCTATAGAAGCATCTGCAAAAGGTAATAGTTCCGCTCTGGCACACAACGCTGATTGTTTAGCTTCATCTAATTTTTGCAATTGAGAAAACGCATAATCAACAGCAATCACTTTAGATTGTGGATACTGTTGTGCCAAGGTTTCAGTAAAGAGTCCGGAGCCCGCGCCTAGGTCGACTATAACTTGCGGCTGTAGCTTCAATGCTACTAAACGCTGTACTAAGTTTTCGCCCAGGGCTTTGCTCACAGCAATGTAATGATCGCTATGGCTCTTTATACGTTGAAACTCGGCGCGGATGCGCTGTGGATTGATGGCAAATAATGTATTCATGAATGCCTTTTTAATGTATAATAAAAAGAATGTTGTACATGGTGTCTCTGTATGTTTAAATCTCTATGGCCCACACGTTGCCTTATTTGTTTGCAAACCGTGGCTGCGACTAGTCCCATCGAACACTTGTGCATGGACTGCTTAGATCTATTACCGTGGAATACGCCTGCTTGTGCCCGCTGCGCTCACCCTCTGCCCATGGCGCTAGCTTATTGTGCGCACTGTTTAGGAAAACCCATGCGGCAACAACGATCTTATATCTTGTTCAATTATACGTCGCCCATCAGCGATTGGATCCACGCCGCTAAATTTGAAGCTAGCTTCATTCACTGCCGTTTGCTGAGTCAATTATTATCGCATACCTTAGCCCATAGAAGCACGCCCTGGCCACAATGTATAATGCCCATACCCTTGCACCCCCGCCGTCTACGACAACGCGGTTATAATCAAGCTATTGAAATTGCACGCACGGTGTGCGAGCGTTTTGAGATCCCTATGGATAAACAGTCGTTGCAGCGCCACCGTTATAATCAGCCGCAAAGTAAATTAGCACTGAAAGAACGCAAAGACAATGTAGAGAATAGTTTTCAATTGCAAAAAACACTGAACGTATCGCATATAGCTTTATTAGATGATGTGAGCACCAGCGGCAATACCTTAGAAGCCGCTAGTCGCGCTTTACTGATGCAAGGGCCGTTAGAATTAGAATATTGGTGCATTGCAAAGCCGTTTTAATATTATTAGTTACATAAATATAGCTAAAATTTGACATTTTTAGCTATATGTATATAATTATAAATACATAAAATTAGTTATATATATGTAGGCAATAAAATGAACAGTAATTTAATCGCTTTAAAACAATTGGATCTACAACTTTTATCCCTCAAAAAACAGGGGCATTACCTCGTCCCCAAACAAGGCTGGGTAAGAACCTTACGCAAGGCTTTGGGCATGACCATTAATCAACTGGCCAAACGATTGCATGTCGATCCTTCACGTATCGTCAAAATAGAGACTTCTGAGGTTGAAAAGGCAGTCACTTTACGTACACTGCAATCTGTAGCCGAGGCTTTTGATTGTACCTTGGTTTATAGTTTTATTCCTAATTCTGGTTTAGAAAAAAGCGTGCAAAACCAAGCAAGAAAAATTGCAACTGAACAAATAAAAAAAACGGCTCATACAATGGATCTCGAAGCCCAATCTATTGAACAAGATTGGCTTGATGCAGAATTAAAAGATTTAACTTATGAACTGTTACACAAATCGTGGAAACATTTATGGGAGGAAAAATGATATTTAACTACGCACCCGGCGCTACTCCTTTAGATCCGGACGAGGCTAATGGGCTAATTCCAAAACACATTACCACACAAGGTCAACTTAACGAATGGGAACAGATGAATATTCTTGATGCCGAAAAATGGTTACGTTCACAACGCTTTAATATTATTCAAATTTCAACTAATGCATTTATAAAGAAACTTCATCAGCGCATGTTCGACCAAACTTGGCGTTGGGCTGGACAATTTAGAAAATCTAATAAAAACATTGGCGTAGATTGGCTCCATATTCCCGTAAATTTAAAAATCCTAATGGATGACCTCTGTTATCAACTAGAAAATAACATCTATCCCTTAGATGAACTGGCTGTACGTTTCCACCATAGGTTGGTTGTTATTCATCCCTTTGCTAATGGCAACGGACGTCACGCCAGACTAATGGCTGATATATTGCTATTGTCTCAAAATAAAACAAGGTTCTCTTGGGGCAATGCAGGTAACTTCTCTGAACCGTCAACCATCCGTAAAGAATATATTCATGCGCTCCGCACAGCAGATAAAGGTAACTATACATTATTAATTGATTTTGTTAGGCAGTAAACAAAATCTAAATATCATGTTTCAAAAAATGTTTGGAACCTATCCATAATTTTACTGAAAGCCCCCTCATGGGAGGAGTTCAGCATCATATCTTTTCCATCTGTACTTCTTTTAAAACAACCTTCAATTCTAACATCGCTATTACATTTTTCACACGCTTTCTCACATTTTTCACACTTTATATTATATTCTTTATCTCTGATATCACCCGTAGGTAATATCTCAAAACAAAACTCAGCATACTCTTGATTCTTCAGATTCCGATCATAAGCTTCTCGGGTATCACGCCCATCATCATACAATGCAGCAACCCTACGCAAACCAAGATCTTTGGCCATTTCTAAATAGGCATCCATATTTCCGGAACCATCAACACCATAACCAAAAATATCAAAGCTCAGTTTTCTATTCTCTTTTATCATCCATCGTTTAATTAATCCAACATCTTCCTGACCTTCTACAAAAAGCACTTTGTCAGAAAACAAAATTTCTTTACTGGCAATATCCAATAAATGGGGCCTGTTCCACCTGGAAACTTCTTGTGAGAAAAGACGATAGTATTTCTGACCTTTATTAAATCCAAAAACCCGACACGCTCCATTCTCGCCCTTATTTAATCTGATCACTTTAACTCCATTATCAACATCTATCCAACTAACCATATAAGGAGAATGTGTTGCTAAAATAATTTGCCTATCTTTTGATTTTTCACAGAGGATTCTATACAGTTCTTTTTGTGCGGCAGGGTGTAAAGATGCTTCTGGTTCATCAATCATTAAAATATGATCGCCATCTATCAAGTCAGCACAAATTCTAAATAAAGAGATAATACCTGTGCCCAAAAGATTCGCTCGATGCCATGCCTGTACAGTCTTATATTTAATATAATCACCGCCTGAGTTTGTATCAATAGTCCAATCTATAAAGTCTGGTATAATTTTTTTTATTAAAGTATCGAATTTTTCTTTTGTGGTATTGTCACGTAATATTTCTCGAAGTCTCCTAAAAAATGTCAAGTGAATATCTTCAATGGTTATCGCTCCAGCTGGGGAGGACGGTTCAGTATAATTACCTAGTCTCTTATCAATAGAGCCATAAGAATCTACCCAATTTCTTTCAAAAGGAACGATCTTAAACGCTAATCCATTGTGTTTAAACTCTTCAATTTTTTCGACAAAAGATCCGTTATCCTTATTCTGAACAGTTTGTTTCTCACCATCACTATTGGTTACAGCTATTTTTGTGCTATGGCCTAAATGACGTTCACCTTCCGTTATTCGCTTATTACCTAGGTTCGTATTACACAGCAAAAGCGCCTCAAATAAGGAGGTTTTTCCCGTATTATTAGGTCCAACAACTATCGTAAGGCCGCTCCCATTATCCTTACTATTGGGAATAGCAAATTCTACAGTTTGACGTTCAGAAAAACACTTAAAATATTCTACTTCCAATTCTTTCAGAAAAACCATCATTTAATCCTTAAGCTATAAAAAATTACAACAAGCTCGACTATGTCTAATTTCATTTCATCGTATACATGAGTAAATCTTTTGCCGTCGTTCCTGCATTAGCCTCAGCTAAATTTGGCGCAAAAAACTAAGGGCAAAGCACGTTAAAAACCCACTTTTCTACCACGAAATCTACCAAGTCTGTATCTTTTCTCGATAATACCTAAGCTCGGAAATAGAATCATGAATATCATCTAAAGCACGGTGCTGCGAAGTCTTGTGCATCGCTTCAATAATATCAGGGCGCCAACGACGGGCTAACTCTTTAAGCGTGCTAACATCGATTTGTCTATAATGAAAATATTCTTCTAATTCCGGCATATATTCTGCTAGAAAGCGTCTGTCTTGGCAGATGCTATTGCCACACATAGGCGATACTCCGGCAGGGATATATTTTTTCAAGAAATCGATGGTTTGCTCTTCAGCTTTACGTTCATCGTAATGGCTAGCACGCACCCTTTCTACTAACCCCGACCCGTTGTGCTGCTTCACGTTCCATTCATCCATAAGCGATAGCACGGCATCACTTTGATGAATCGCGATTACAGGCCCTTCGGCCAATATATTCAATTCTTTATCCGTGATGATAGTGGCGATTTCAATGATGCGATCTGTCTTAGGGTTTAAACCCGTCATTTCTAGATCGATCCAAATTAAGTCTAAGCCTTCTTGCGGCATGGTTTTATGTCCTTACATGAGTATAAATTAAAGATAATTTGTAACCTACTACGCACCTCCTTTAAACTAGCTCAATAGCACGAAAATAGCCGCACCGTCATTGCGAACAAACCGTTCCACTAAATTTGAGCGAAAACAGGGAACAAGTAACGGTTTGTCAAGCAATCCAGTTGCAGAACTATAATACGGGCGAGAACTCGGTGCCGACCCTAAAAACCAATTGCTGAGGTATACTAGGTCCGTATCCAAGATCTACCTGGATTGCCGCGCCGACCGCTGCTTGCTTCGTCTCTACGCACTATTTTTGTGTAAAACGGTCGGCTCGCAATGACGCTACGGCTGTTTCCTTGCTATCTGAGTGTGTCAGAGAGAACAAGTAGCCACAACAATCTTAGCGACTAAATCGCCTAAATACAAGCGCAGCTCTTGCTTTTTGCCGCAAAAAGGCTTTCAATACACACTATGATAACTTTTATAACCTTTCTTATAGGTGCCTATTTATTGGGTTCCATTTCCAGCGCTGTGCTCATCTGCAAATTGGCAGGTTTGGGCGATCCGCGTGCGCAAGGTTCTGGCAATCCGGGTACGACCAATGTATTGCGCCTAGGCGGCAAAAAACTCGCTATTTTTACCTTATTGGGGGATATGCTCAAAGGCTTTATCCCGGTTTACATCGCGCATTTTACCTCTCTATCTGCGATGGCACTCTCTTTTATTGCCTTAGCCGCTTTCATAGGTCATTTGTTTCCCGTATTTTTTGGCTTTAAGGGCGGCAAAGGGGTCGCTACAGCATTGGGTGTTTTACTGGCCCTGGCTTGGCCTGTAGGTTGTGCAGCGCTCATCACTTGGATTGTGGTCGCAGCACTCTTTCGTTATTCCTCTTTAGCCGCATTGGTTACAGCTGCGTTGTTACCGCTCTATATTTATCTGTGGTCAAATCCAGAGTATTTAATCGCAGTGATTATTATTTCACTGTTATTAATAATAAAACATCGCGATAATATTCTGCGCTTGTGGTCCGGCAAAGAAAGCAAGATTAAGTTATAACTATCCACAATTGCAACAATGCCCAGGCCACGACCCCCGCCGCGGCATCATCAACCATCACCCCCCAGCCACCAGGTAAATGCTTTTGCAGCCAGTTGATAGGCCAAGGTTTGAAAATATCAAAAATGCGAAATAAAATAAAACCGATGATCAGCACATCCCATCTAAACGGCACGTGACACAACGTAATCCACATGCCGACCATTTCATCCCAAACAATGCTGCTGTGATCTTTTTTGCGAAATGCTTTTTCAGAATAGCCGCACAATGCTACACCGACAGCAAATGTGATAATGAGTACCAACCCATATTGCCATAAAGGTAGCTTACTCAATATATAAAAAAATGGAATCGCAATGAGACTACCCCAAGTCCCCGGCATGCGCGGTAATAAGCCGCTACCCAAACCGCAGCTTAAATAATGCAGTGGATTGGATAAGGCTAAGCGAACGACTTGTTTGTGACTTAAGGGTTGTTCATCCGTCATTTATTGCGGTTTATCCGATCTAGGTTGCGACGAACGCCATTCTACCGGTCTTAAGCTAGGCATCAATTTGTCTAATACGGCATTAACATATTTGAAGCTGTCTTCTGCGCCATAAATTTTTGCCAATTCAATCGCTTCGTTGATAACGACGCGGTAAGGCGATTCATAGCAATGCGCGAATTCATATGTGCCTAACAACAGAATAGAACGCTCTATGGGATCGACTTGTTCTAAGGAACGTTCTGACTCTTTAGTCATAACGCGACTCAATATCTCACACAGTTTAGTGTGATGTTCTAGAATGCCATTTAAAATTTTATTGAAAAATTCCACATCCATTTGTCTAGCATATTCATCGACCGTGAATTGCCGGCTGATGTAACCCATCTCGTTGCCGGTTAACAACCATTGATAGATGGCTTGCATGGCAAAGCGTCTGGACATGCGGCGTTTACGTGGATTAATGTTTTGCATTGTTGTTTTACCCTTCTCTACGTTTTAATTTTTGTATCTCTTTACGAAATGCTTCTAAATCTTCAAAAGATTTATACACTGAAGCAAAACGCACATACGCGACTTCATCTAATAACAGTAACTCTTCCATCACCCATTCTCCAATTAAAGACGACTGCACTTCTCTCTCAGCCACAGCGCGCAAGCGGCTTAAAATGCGGTGTATCGCCGCTTCTATGGCATCGGTCGCCACGGCACGTTTTTCCAAGGATTTTAAAATACCCACCCTTAACTTGTTTTCATCGAATTGACTACGCGTGCCATCTCGTTTGATAATGCGTGGCCACGATAGTTCTACTACTTCAAATGTGGTAAATCGTTCATTGCAGGATAAACACTCTCGCCTACGCCGAATTTGATCGCCCGTGACCACCAAGCGTGAATCAATCACCTTAGTTTCTTCAAAATGGCAAAATGGACAATACATCGGAACTATCTGCTCCCTTTTGAAAAAAAGCCCATATTGGGCGCATCTTCGGTGCTCTTAAATGAGAATGAGAAATAGTTGCAATACATCGTAAATGCGTCCTTATTGATAAACCGGGAAACGTTGACACAATTGTAGCACTTCTTTGCGAACTTGTTGTAATACCTGTTCATCGCTGATATTTTCCAGCACGCGCTGTATCCACTCTGCTAAAAGATGCATTTCGGCTTCTTTAAAACCGCGCGTCGTTGCCGCGGGTGTGCCCAGACGCAGGCCACTGGTCACAAAGGGCGATCGCGTTTCGTGCGGAACTGTATTTTTATTGACTGTAATATTGGCCTTGCCTAAGGCTTCTTCCGCATCTTTACCTGTATACGGCTTATCCAGCAAGCTTAATAAGAATAAATGGTTATCAGTACCCCCAGAGACTATATTAAAGCCTTTTTCCATTAAGTCTGCGGCCAAAACTTGCGCATTTTTCACTACTTGCTGTTGATAGTTCTTAAATTCAGGTTGTAAGGCTTCTTTAAAAGCCACAGCCTTGGCGGCAATAACATGCATTAAAGGACCGCCTTGCATACCCGGGAAAACGACTGAATTGAGTTTTTTCTCGATCTCGGGATTCGCTTTAGCCAAAATTAAACCGCCACGAGGCCCGCGTAATGTTTTATGTGTAGTCGAGGTAGTGACGTCAGCAATCGCCACAGGAGAAGGATACACGCCAGCCGCAATCAGACCCGCCACATGCGCCATATCCACTACAAAGTAAGCATTGATGCGATCGGCGATTTCACGAAAAATAGACCAGTCTACGCTGCGTGAATAGGCCGAAAAGCCCGCTAAAACCATTTTGGGCTTATGCTCTAAGGCCAAAGCCTCCACTTGTTTATAATCTATGTAACCTTTTTCGTCTAGGCCATAAGAGATGGGTCTATATAATTTACCCGAAAAATTCACTTTAGATCCGTGGGTTAAGTGCCCGCCCTGCGATAAATCCATACCTAAAAAGGTATCACCCGGTTCCATTAGAGCCATATATACCGCGGCATTGGCTTGGGAGCCGGAATGTGGTTGCACATTGGCATAGGCGGCACCAAACAATTCCTTAACACGGCTGATAGCGATACTTTCGGCTATATCTACATACTCACAACCGCCATAATAGCGCTTACCCGGATAGCCTTCGGCGTATTTATTGGTTAATTGGGACCCTTGTGCCTCTAATACTGCTGGGCTGACATAGTTTTCCGAGGCGATGAGTTCTATATGCTCTTCTTGCCTACGCTCTTCGGCCGCAATAGCTTGATATAACTCCGGATCTTCATCGGCTAACGAGGAATGCTTATCGAACATAGTGTTTCCTTAAAGCGAGGTTTATTGAATAGCTCTATTTTATAGCAAAAATAAAAAAAAAGCGAGTCGAAAAAACATTATAAATCAAATTTTCAATGTGTTTATCCTCTCAAAAAAGGATTTCATCGTTCTTATCCACTATAATATAATCCTTAATGACAGATTCTAGCCCTGGCAAAAACTAGACTAATTATGCTATTATATTTGTGCTTAATAATAATATAAATGGGGGGTATAATCATGGCAAGTGAATCAGAAAAAGCTAAAGAATTACAAGAAAAATTTGGCGATAAACCGATAGAGAGGCTTTTAGATGAATTAATTATTACAGATCCAAGCCCTCAAAGACTATTCATTTACTCACCTTCAATCACAACACTTTTTTGTAAAACACTTGTTAGACAGCCTTTTCATGTTTTGAATAGGTTGTATGAAAATGAAGCTTTCAAAACATGGCTTTTAAAGGCCTTCAACTTTATATCATCCCTTCTCACCGGCCCAGATATATTTAACATCGGATTACAAAAAAAGATACGGCCTTTGGTTGATCTGCTTTATTATTTCAATAAAATAGACTTCGCCATAGAACTCGTTTTGTTTAGATTAGAAGTGATTAGGCAGATAGCTATAAGTAAACACAGATCATTTGAAGAGAACTATACTTTTGGTAACACCATTACTCGTGAAACACTTTCTAACAGTATAAAGTCTGCTAAAGCCATTGTCGAAGAGTCATTTGATTCCTATACCGGCATTGCTGAAAAAGAGCCCGTATCTAGAATAGATCAAGCCTGTATTGCCGCTTTTTTACTTTCTAAGATAAAGAAAAGTGATGTGCTTGCAGACCTAGATAAAAAAACATCTCGAGCTAAAGATCTTTTTAAATATTTAGACGATCTTCATGCTAAATATTTGTCACTAGATGCCATCAAAAAAAATTGTTCTAGCGATGATCCTGATAATTCGACTCGTAAGAAATTTCTTCTTAGCATAAGTGAGCAAGTTAAGTATAAAATAGAAACGATAAATAATCCGCCGCATCTTAACCCTGAGCAACATAACCAAGCTTATTTAAACTTTTTTGGTACGTTTATGCAAAATGGGGAAATAGATCCTAAAGCAGTTTTTTTTGGGCAATATAATCCAGAATATTCGAAGATTTTTTATAAATCCATGACCGATGACGGGAAGATAGACCTC
Source organism: Gammaproteobacteria bacterium (assembly GCA_044369355.1). GTDB lineage: Bacteria > Pseudomonadota > Gammaproteobacteria > UBA1113 > UBA1113 > VFKP01. The sequence goes on from JBIPMB010000040.1 coordinate 14,324, forward strand.
AAAAAATTTTTTTTAACGTTATTTACGAACCATACAAAAGATTTTCTATTTTTTGAGAGTGCCACTTCCAACCCTGACCTTAAAAATCTATGTGCCACTGTCAGCAAAGCGAAACAGACATCCATAGATTGGGGACTCATATTACAACAACTATTAGAATTATCTGCACAAATCGACAAACTTAAATGCTCACAACCTAGAGAAGATTCTTTATGTGAACGTATAGATTTTTTTGCTGAAATATTAGGGATAACTGGCGCATTAGCGACCATTCCTAATCTCAAAGATCTTGACCCACCTGCAGCAGAAAAGAAGTGTTTGTCCTGCTCATCATCAATGAGATCTTTGTCCGAACCATCACCATCAGGATCTTCATCCAATCCACCATCAATAAGATCTTTGTCCGAACCATCGCTCAAAAAATAGTAAGCTTGTGCGTAGGGGACAATCTCCTACGCTTTCCCAAGCATCAATACAAAAATCCAAATAGATGTTCTTGCCACCGATTTCAAATAAGATATTATCTACTTCTGGAGTATACTCCAGTTTTTTCGCTAATATTCTGGAGTGTATTCCAGGAAATAAATATAACCACTTAAGGCTGACGCTTCCGCAGTGCTTTTTCTATTTTTTGATCCGTTTTATATTGGC
>JBIPMB010000169.1:0-4480 GCA_044369355.1 Gammaproteobacteria bacterium
TTTTCTAATTCATCTATTGTTTTATTATATTTGGGCAATTCCAAAAAAGTAAACGAAAAATCTTTTAAATGATGCGAATGAGTTTCATTATCCAGAATAACATGGGTTGAGTGCCCACCCACTTTATCCTTGAACATCACAAAATCCGTTATCGCTATAAAGATGATTTCCTTTAACTCGGTATAATTGTCTCCAGCGACCAGCTGTCTACTATAGGCCTTCGAGGCATAGTATTGGGCGCGTTTTTCAAAGCCTTGCATACGCGCCACTTGCATCTCAATGATAAATTGTCGCCCCGTTTCATCATTACACAACACATCAATTATGCTTTGCTTTTGATAGGCAATCTCCGGGTCTTGTGAGGTTTTTAAAAATTCAACCGACACCACTTGCTCTGTGCCCTTAAAACACATGATATCGTTAATGAAATGGATCAGAATATCCTGATTCTTTTCCGTGCCAAATATTTGCTTAAAGGCATAATCATTTTTCGGGTCTAAAAACTTACTTAACATAATACTCTCAACCGGCGATTGAATAGAATAAAGGAACTACAGTGGGTAGTATAAACTATAGTGCATAGATTTACCATGCCATTGGCGTAAATTTAGCACATTAATAGATCAATAAATGAACAAGTGGTGGCTAGTCACGGATTGGGTAGCTTTGGGCCCTAATGTAAATCCCTAGTTGCTTATAGGATTCAGACATTTGTTCAATACACTAAAAAAAAGTGTTACGTTTTTTCAAAACCGCGAATGCAAAGCCGACGCGCAAACCACGTTTAATGTTTAAGCTTTTAAGATCGGCTTGGTACTTTTTATAATTTTAAGTCATTTCTTTCTAAACTCTGCTTGGTCTCACCTTGCTCAGAAACATGATCCTGTGGGACAGGAGGCAAGACTCGGCCTCGGCCCACCCCTCGTCCGAAACCACGACCTCGTGGCACAGGAGGTAATACTCGACCCATATCTTGTTCAGAATCCTGTGACTTCTGCTTCTCTTGCCAAAACTGTGCTTTATTTTTGAAAGGTTCTGACTTTACTGGCGGTTCAGCTTTTATGCTCATCTCTAGCAATTGAGCTTGTTTTTCAACTGGTGGTGATATGACTTCACTTTTGCTGCGCATCAGACGACTGCGATTCTCGGATATGCAGTGGATGATTTCGTCGTATTCATGTTTACACTCAGCGGTTAAGTTTTCTGTATCTATTACCTGAAAACTACATATATCAGGATGGCTATTTAACCAAAAGCGCAGATAAATCAGATCCATCTCTCTGGGCTCGAGCGTCAGTATGCTAAATCTTCTTAATTCACTAGCAACAAAACTAGCAAAGAAGGCCACCACGTCCGAAGTTCTAGGCAGTTCAGCACTATGCACCAAGGAAATGGCTTTTTTCAACGCACCCTGTATATGATCACTGCAAATCACTTGGCCATCAAACGCCCATTGCTCAATCACGGCTTTTTCAAGTTCATGAGATGCCTCCTCGAGTGTTCTCCACGCCCATTGCCCATTAAGACAACCATAGGCTCTCAAGCAGTATTCATCCTTACCATGCATAAAACGATTTTTATCTGATTTAGTTTCTTTCAGTAAGATAGGGGCGCCTTCTCGTGTCGCTTGTATCAGCATAGATGCATTCACCTCAGCAGGTTTGATTCCTGATAGCAATCGAACGCTGAGCACTTCTTTGCTTTCGAGGGTCAAGACGCGGAGTCGACGCAAGAGCCCAGGCTCTTTTTGTACACGTCTTGTGATTTCAGTTAGAGCATGCATGCTAAAACCAGTATTTCTTAGGTGTAGTTCTCTCACGCGGTTGCTAATGCTCTTCATAACCTCGACCATTGCAAGATCACCTAATGGGTTATCACCTAGATCGATGTGTTGTAACTGTTTTAAGATGGGCTTTAAGGCAAATACCCCTTTGATTGTAATATTATTGTTGGCAAGGCCGAGACACTCAAGTGACGGAGGAAGTTCTTCTTTGAGCTCATGCACGAACATATGCAATACAGCATCACCAAGCCCGTTGCTCGAAAGCCAAAGTATTTTTAGCTTAGGGCAATTTTTAAGAAGAGTCGCCAAATTAGTGGCCAACGCCTTTTCATTTTCTGGTTTGGATAAATCTACTGCCTGCAAGTTTAAAACCTGTAGATTAGGTAGTTGAGTCACAATCTGCTCCGCGAGTATTTTCAATCCATCCGTTTTAAGTGGGTTTTTAGTTAACGATAAGGTATGCAGCTCTGGCAGAGGGTGGGCTTTGAGGTGAGTAGCAAACACCTGCAGCGCAATCTTTCCTATCTTGTTATTCGCAAAATTGAGCTCAGAAATACTACGGTCAACCAAACTCATTAAAATCATGTCTAAACCTGCATCATCAATATTTCGCCCGATATACTCACGAGCACACTTTTGTTCTAACCCAGAATTAATCCAATCGAGACTATCTTTCATTTCCAGCAATTCAGTCCGAAAGATATCTATCTCCACATATTCCTGTTCTTGTAAAATCGCAGATTTGATCTCACTGATACGATCGTAAAACTTATATACACTACTCTGAGCAACTTCTTCTCGAATAAGACCCGAAAGAGATTTGTTAAGCATTATCGTAGCCAAAGGCTCCACAATTCCCAGCAAATCACGAACTTCTAAATACTTCAAGCAGGTATCGAAATTCTGATGAGCGAGATGCTTTGGATATTCAGAACGAGCAACCTCAATTACAGCACTTTCAAATGCTCTCGCTATGTAGCCTAAGGCAATAGCTTCATTTTCTTGAGGAATCTTTTTTAACTCCTCGGCTTGATGTTCATCCAATCCTCTTCCATTTTCACTGTGACGTCGCAGTGCAGAAATAATCTGTTTGCGCTGGCTTCCGCACATATCTTGTTTCACAAACGATTCGGCCTGATGACGAAGAGCTTTTGCTTCAAAAAGAGAAGGGGATGTTTTCACAGAATTAATGATCGCATTAAGAAACCTTTGGTGCAACGTCATTACCAAACTGTAGCATTCTCCTAATGGGAGGTGATGCTTTCCAGATATAAATTGTAAGAGCTGCTCAATAGTTTCAGGATCTCCCAAGTTAAAATAAGATTGAAACTCTGCTTCTGGCAATTGTCCTAGTTTGATCTGCAGATTATCAAGAGCAGCATGTGCTTTAGTATCTAATAGAAAATTGAGCAATCTTCTTCTGACGCCCGTATTCGCTATTTTGCTGAGATCGAATTTCATGTGTAATGGGCCGAGCTCAATAATCTGACTATTTTCTAATAAATAGGCTTGTGGTGGATTCGCAGCAGAATTTACTTCGGGATGCACTAGACAAATAACTTTACTATCCTTAGAAAATTTTTTTTCTTCAATAAAAGATTGAAAATCTTTTTCAGAAGACTGATAAAAATCGTATGGGATTGTAGGAGCAAGGAAATAACGGCGAGTTCTTGTATCGACGTATAAGACCCCTTCTTCAGCTTCTTCAGGATTACTGTAAATAGACTCGGTGGTAGGACATATTCTGAATCCAGCCATTGTTAGCAACGTGCAAGAATAAAAAGACGAATATAATAGACGCATAGTAACTCCTTCTTTACCGTATTCATAATCAATATCTCTAGGATCTATCGACATGAACACAAATCAAAGTATTCAGCGATAATGTAATCGTACACTGACGTAACTTATTTAGTCAATACGTATTCAGCCTTTTTAACAACACATTTAACTACACGAATTGTTGGTTATTCGCCTCACTGTTAATAATTTTACGTAAGATATTGTTACCCATTCATTGAGATTGAATTGCCGAATTGCGTATCGGGTGCTATATTTTTCTCATCGATGTCAGCGATATGTAAAGGAGTAGCATCTAGGTCAGGGCAGGCAGATTGAGGATGGAAAAACGACGAAGAGGAAGATGAAGCCGACGATGCTGATGAGGAGGATAGTGCCAACGGCGAGGCTGAGGCACGACTTCCAAAAAAGGTGCCACTATTCCTAGGCTGTTCAGCAAACGTTCCACGCCTATGCGCGGTTTGGGATTTCCATTGGGTGGTCTGTGAAGTTGATGTCAACGATGATGCGGGTTCCACTTTTGCTTCGGCGGATACCTGAGGCATCTCAGATATCAATGGCAGCCTAGAGACAGGAGCAGGCGAAAAATCTTGAGGCAACTCTACAGGCATTTTGCCTTCGCTTTTGGAGGCTACGCTGGCTTTGTCAGCTTCCAATAATTCCATAAAAGGTTTTAACCAGACAGAAGGATAGCAAAATGTGTTAAGACAATCATAGAGTGAAGAAGCGAGTTCTTCCTTAGGGCAAACAATGTTCAACCAATAATCTTCTTCATTGATAATGATTTTAATGGAAAAAATCAGTTTATTACTTCGATCATAGCAGTGATAAAGTACCCCGTTAACAAAAGCTCTAATCCCTTGCAAGATACGAAGCGCTTCAGGAGAAGGAATAACG
>JBIPMB010000170.1:0-4478 GCA_044369355.1 Gammaproteobacteria bacterium
CCTTCGGATGTACCCAGAGCCCTTGATAAGCGTAAATCAGTATCTGCAGTAATAGCTCTTAATCCATGAACAATCTCATTAATACGTCGTGGTGAAACATGCATATCATTAGCTAACTTATTTTGACTAATTCCTAAAGGCACTAAAAATTCCTCATATAAGATTTCACCTGGATGTATATTTTTAAGTTTTTTCATATTCATTCTCCCATATCATTATTTATTAGTGATAATCCACTATTTCCACCTGTTCAACAACCCCTCCATCTAGCCACACAAAACATATCCACCATTGTTGATTAATACGAATGCTGTGTTGCCCTTTTCGATTACCCACTAGAGATTCTAGCCTATTGTTAGGTGGAATGCGCAGATCTTCCAGCACCTTAGCATTATTAAGCATCCTTAATTTCCGCCTAGCCGTATGTTGAATGTCATGGGGTAATCGACGTGACGCTATCCCTGACCAAATTAATTTGGTCTCTTTGCATTTAAAATGGTTTATCATAATAAGTTTAAGTATAACACAATTGGGCCTGGCTCCTTGGATTGTTAGGTCTATACCCATCGTCAATTAAGATGCGAGAAAGCGTATATGGCACAGGGCTATTCGGGCGGCTCGTGAGCCGCCCGGAATCAGCGTGCAGGATTAAGGGTTTTCTCATAATGGCTGAAAAGTTACTTCTTTAAGAGCAAACGAGTACTGAATATATAATAGATCCATGAATGATAATACTAATGAAAAGGTAAAATTGCACTAAGCTAAACGAGTGCGGCGCGGCAAGCCATCGTGTGAACAATGAAAATAAACGTGATGCACCGTAAAATTAATCAACCTATGCGATCTAAAAAACGACTTCATTGTAGAGGTCTTTCCATTCTGGATTTATACTCTCAATCAAATTTATTTTACTTTTTCTGGATTGCCACACTGCGCTCGTCTAGTTTCGTTTAATTCAATAATTCAGTTATCATTATCGCGCATAGTCTCTATTATAGATCACCTACTCGCTGGTTCGCAATGACGAGCTCCGCGTATAACAACCGTACCGTGAAATTTTGGAGTTCGTTGAGACTCTCCTACTATTTCATCAACGAATTGTTTAATCTTTGCAGCAATGACGGCTCACAGAGATTTACAAGATATGACGTTGCGGATGTGATGCGGCCATCGTTAATAAATGATTCTAATAGAGAAACCTAGCTATTATATTATTTGTACATAAAAATTAATAACTTGACAGAGCAAGATACACCAGTATAATCTGCCTACATTAGGTTTGAGTTCTTGACCTGTCAGGTCTATTGTATTTTTAATGAATAAAGGAGGTGATTTTATGGCTACTTTACATCCAGATTTAATGAATGAATTAAAAGATCTAATTCGCGGAGAAAAAATCAGCGAAGCAATTGCATTCTTGGAACAAAATAAAGAGCAGCTTCAGAATGCAACAGTAAATAATACAGTCCTTCTGCATCTGCTAATTAGCCAAAAATGGAATTACTATGAACAAGCCTTGTCGTCTCGCTGCGAGATAGAAAGTGATGCTAAATACGGCAATCAAATTCGGTGGCTACCATTCACACCGCTTGACGATACAATTGAATTACCTCCTTTCCATCGCCTATGCAAATTATTGTTAAAATACAGTGCGGATGTAAATATGCAAGATAAAGATGGAAATACCCCTCTGCACTGGGCAGTAAGAAAAGGCAATGAATCACTGCTGCTTTTAATGCTGGAAAATGGCGCAGGTACGAGTGTAATAGTACGTTTATTGCTGGAAAATGGCGCAAGTACGAGTGTAAACGTGCAAAATACCGATGGGCAAACCCCTTTACATTTGGCAGTATTGATTCGTAATGAATCCGTAGTACGTTTATTACTGGCAAACGGTGCGGATGTCAATGTGCCAAATAAAAATGGGAGCACCCCTATGCACAACGCAGCAAGCACGACAAATGAATCCGTAGTACGTTTATTGCTGCAATCCGGTGCGGATCTCAATGTGCCAGATAAATATTATGGGGAAACCCCTCTGCACAAAGCAGTAGAATTTAGTAATGAATCAGTGGTACGTTTATTGTTGCAATCCGGTGCGAATGTAAAGGCGCAAGATAAAAATGGAAAAACTCCTCTGCATCGGGCAGCACTCATCGGTGATAAATCAGTGGTACGTTTACTGCTGGAAAACGGCGCGAGAGTGGATGTGCAAAATGAAAGTGGAGATACCCCTCTATCTTTTGCAGTAATCACAGGCTATAAATCAGTGACACGTTTATTACTGGAATCTGGTGCGGATGTAAATGTGCAAAATAAAAATGGGGAAACCCCTCTGCACAGAGCACTAAAACTTGGCAGTGAATCAATGGTATGTTTATTGCTGGAACACGGTGCAGATGTAACTGTACAAAATAAAGATGGGGAAACCCCTCTGCATTGGGTCGCAAACAAAAACAATAAACCATTATGGGGACGTTTATCCTCGGAATACAGTGAACAATTAGATATAAAGCCGCCAGGTACCGATGGCACTCATCTGCATTCGGCAGTAAGCGAAGGCAATGAATCAATGGCGCGTTTATTGCTGGAAAATGGCGCAAGTACGAGTATAAAGATGCAAAATACCGATGGGAAAACCCCTTTGCATTTGGCAGCAAGCAGTGGTAATGAATCCGTAGTACGTTTATTGCTGGAATATGACGCAAGTACGAGTGTAGATGTGCAAGATAAAGATGGAAGAACCCTTCTGCATTGGGCAGCAAGCAGCGGTAATAAATCAATGGTACGTTTATTGCTGAAATACGGTGCAAGAGTAGATGTGCAAGATAAAGATGGAAGAACCCCCATGTACGGGGCACTAAAAAGCGGCGAAAAATCAATAGTAGTATTATTGTTGAAATATGGTGCGGATGTTTCTAATAAGAATACCGCTCCGTATTGGGCCAATGAATCATTGGTAACGTTATTGTCGTGGGCTAGCAACGCTAAGAAGATAGATCGAAGCCAACAGATATCCAATAACGAAGAAAAGAATTTACAAACCAGCTCCGCTGGCCAAACAACATCTTGGCTAACCCGTATATACGAATATGGAAATTCGCTTTACGGTTGGTGGAATGCCGCCAAAACTCCTTCTGAAGAAATTTTCGTGGAAGAAGAAGTAGTAGTAGAAGCGTTCGATGAAATACAAAGAAAGCTAATCCAGTTGCTCATACATTTAGAATTTTCAGATAATCCAAATAGCAACTTAAGAAAAGAGTGCCTGCATTATCAAGGCGAAATAGAACGATATCACAAAGAGGACTTTTCTGTTAGCGCAGCTGAGCTAGAAAAACTAAATTGTACTATGGATAACCTTCAAGAGAGGATTGATCCTAATTTTAGGTTTGAAAGTAGACAATTGTCCGCGAATACAACAGGATTTTTTAACTCTACACTTAGCGGCAATACTTTCCAGGCTATAACACAAATAGATATTCCTAGATTGGGGTGATAATGATATAGAAAACTTCACGTTGCTTCGCTTCAATTTAGATGAGCCCAACGACAGCGGCTTGAGTTTAAGCCAGGTCTGGTTGGGTGGGAATAAGATGATGGGGCGTTGAGGATGCGATGCGGTCATCATTAAAAAATGATTCTACTCAAGGTCTAAATCAGAAAACACTTCATCGGCAGATCTAAACAGTCCTTGTTCAATTTCATATTGACCCAATGCTAAAATTTTAAGTAAACTTAAAGTTTCTTCTTGCTGCTCGTAATAATATACATCAATCACCATAAATTTTTCTTCCCTATTTTGTGTAATAATCACCGGTTGGCGTGTTTTTGCCAGCTCTTTTGCCATTTCAGCCGTATGGCTTTTAAGATAGCTAATTGGTTTTATTTATGTGGAAAAGTTCATAATAGTTACCTTAACAAGTATCATAAATCTTAATATAGACTAAATTTGGTCCTATGAATAGACTATTTCCACTTGTTCAACAACACCCGTCCAGCCATATAAAACATATCCTAGGATTAAGCGCTGAATGCTTACTGACTTTCATAGAAAAATCAAAAAGATACATTGTTTTGCGCAAAAAAAAGACCATTCTTTGACAGAATAGATTAAAACCGGTACCATTTGTAGATTAAGCCTGAAAGCTTGATTTTATATATTTTTAACCACTAAAAGAGATAATTTTATGGCTGCTGCACCATTGGCTTTAATGAGCGAATTAAGGAAGCTAATTAGCGAAAGAAGACTCTTCGAGAAAAGAACTGATGAGGAGAGAATCGGCGAGATAATTACATTCTTGCAAATAAATGGAGCGCAGCTTAAAGATGTGATAGCAAAGGATGCCACTATTCTGCATTTGCTGATATCTCAAGAATGGGTTAACAGTGAACTACCTTTAGATTCCGTCGAACGTCTATTCAAATTACTGTTGCAATGCGGTGCAGATGTCAATCACTACCGGCTAAAGCCGGTAGCT
>JBIPMB010000298.1:0-4461 GCA_044369355.1 Gammaproteobacteria bacterium
ATCGAATAGAAGATCGCAACAATCCTTGGCGTTGTAGTATTTGCATAATAAAACCCCGACTAGCCTTGTATTTAAGGGTTGATGGGGCTAGGTGTTCCCATTTCTCCCCGTAAGGACTCTGTTCCTTCTGGAAGTTCTCATCGGTTGATGCCACCATAAACTGCCCAACTTTATGCAGTTCAGGTGTGAGGTTCTGAAACTTTCTGATTAATTTATTGAGGTAATTTTGGGCTTGGTTGGCAACGAATTTTAGGGATAGCATGGGGTTAAGAGTAGCATATATCCCATACTAACCTGTTAAACAAATTTGATGTTTAGCCATCTAACAGAAACTGCTCTTGTTCTCTGATTACTCTCCAATCATCGTTGTTTGCATCGAGGGCTTCTTGTAAGTCTTCCATAGTCCATTTGCTATAGTGGACTATTTTTTCTAACAGAAAGTCCAACGATTGCCGGGTGAAGACTTTTTCCAATATGTCATCCAACCCCGTCTCGGCAAACGCAGCCAACAAAATAATGGAATCTTGATTATTGTTAACTACCGCATCCCATGTGATTAACTTCGTAAAGTCTCTGGATGAGATGGTCTTGCTTCGTGTCGCACCTCTGGCTATCTTAACCTCAGTGTCTTTTGTGCGACCTGTGAAACCCATACCCTGTAGCTCTTTGAGGGCTTTAGACTCCGTTTAGCCGACCTGGTAAATCTTATTCCCATGTAACAATAACATCAAATTCTTGACAATGTTTTTGGATAATATCGAGATAGCTACTATGGCACTCTCCAAACAAATGAATCCTTTTCTGATGAGACGGGTAATAATATCCATAGACTAAAACTTGTCCTAAAGCCCCTTTCCATCCATTAACCTGTTTTACTTCTATTATTTGCGATGGGGTTAATATGTCTATCTTTCCTGCCAATGTAGAAACCTCTTTAGATCCCCCTGACTGTTCTAATAACTTATCCCTAACAATACCTTCAGGATTTTTCTTTTCTTTTTTCATCCGCAAGTCAACAAAAAACATCATCAGAATATCAAAATCAGCCAAAGAAATAGTTTTGGAGCGAGTAGATCCTCTCCCAAACAGAAACTCCGTTTCGACAATTTTTCCACAGAATCCCATGATTTTGAGTTTTCCGAGATCCTCTGATTCGCTTTTCAATAAGCGCCCCAAATACTCTTTACCGTGTCCAATAGCAATACTCGCGCCACCGATTCCGATCCGTTTCTCCCCATCTGGGAACAAATAGCAATCAATACTTCTGTTGCCTAATACCATTTCGGCACGAATTGATCGTATAATGTCTGACATAGTGAACCATCTCCTTGAAAGTGTTGGTTTACAAGCCTCTCGTAGTGCGTAAACACCGCGAGAGGCAATTATTATTAAATTATATCATTTTTGCTTTGGACAAAACAGAGGATAAATTTGTCCTTGATTAAATTTCTTCGGTTTCTATTATAGTAAGATCACCTTCTTTTCTTACACTTTTAATTTTATGTCTCGTATTTTTTGATACGACAACCTCGTCCTCTTCCTGTCCAAATGTACTTAAATTTCTAATAGACACACCCGATTTATTCGGTGCTTTAACGATAACAGGATAGGTTTTCTTGACAGAAGATAGGTTCATGCCAGCAAAATCCTTGGCTTTCTCATAATTAGAAGTCCAAGAAGCGTGGGCGTTTTGGTTCCCCAGAATTCCATCTTCGCCTTTCACAAACTTATTAAGTTCTTCTTCAGAATCAAAATTCAATCCCCTAGATATTTCTCCTGGGAATGGAGTGGATTGCTTTATAAATAAATCAAGGTTATCAGCATCTTTGCTGCTTCTGCCATTTTTCTGATCTTCTCTGATTTCGTAAGCATTCTCAGACCACTCTTTTACCGATTCAATAACACCCTCAGCGTCTTGAATACCAATTTTCTGCCCCTTTTTAGCCATCATATCCGAATACTCCTGGGCGTTTTTGGGAGTACCTTCATGGGTTCCATTGCCTAGTGTTCTGGGTACGGTAAAGTCCTGAACTGTGGCTGGTGCTATCTTTTTGTCTATATCTGAATTAGTTACTTCTTCAGTTTCTACATATATTATGCCATCTTTCTCGGTAACACTCTTGACTTTATGTCTGGCATCTTTTGCGACAAGTATCTCGGCTTTGCTTTTAAATTTCCCTGCTGCGGCTCTGAGTTTATCGACTTTTTCTTGGGAGGGTTTATCCGGTAGATCTGATTTGCAATTCTTATTCAACCCAATACAGGCTTTGCCACAGTTATAGGAAGTATTGCCACACTTAGGTTTTTCCTTCCTAACGGTCTTAGCTACATCGAATCGGTAGCAATACCCCTTTGAGTAGTCCTCCCACGCCACGGGGTCAACGTCGAGGCTGTCCGTTCGTTTCCAGGTAAACGGTTTGAAGGTAATGGAATCCCCGATTTCAAACTCAAAAACACGGGATCTAATGGCGTCCTTAAACCGTCCTTTAATGATGTTTTTGTTGCCTACTTCAAAATCCAGAACGATAACCGGAGAGTTGTAGGCAAATGGCATCGACAAGACTTGAGAAATACCAAGTTTCATCTGCACTTCTGTTGGGGCAGTATCAAGGCGGAGGGGGGTTTGATAACTTGAAATTGTGATCATGTTTTTAAAAATCAATTAATTCTAGTTTTTTTGATTGGATCTGTTTTAGTTTACTTTTAAAATATTAATCTAGTTCCACTGAAACAACTCCTCCCCTTTCTCTTTGACAGAAAATATCTTACTATTGGTTTTAAGATTTTCAAAATGACTATCTAATTGCTGTCGAGAAATTCCATTTTTTTTGGCATAATCATCTAACAACTTATTACGTTTAATTGCTACAACCCCCTGTAGTTCCTGTTTTCTTTTTTCTTCGTTATAAAATTCTTTAAAATCTTTCTCGAATTTAGTATAAGATATCTGTTTTTCTTTGATCGCTTTTTGTCCTGCACCCAGGTCTTTTGTTTTAGAGGATTTGGGTGCAGGTTGTTTTTTCTGCTCTTTGGGTGTCTGTCCTCCAGCCCAAGATAATAATTCTTCTCCTTTCTCCATTACTGAGAATATTTTTTTATTATCTTTTAATTTCTCGAAATAATCCTCTAACTGTTCACGGGGAACATTGTACTTCCTTTCGGCAATATCTAACATCTGCCTGCGTTTAATTGCTACAACACCTTTTAATTCTTGCTTCCTTTGCTCCTCAAAATAAAGGTCTTCAAAGTCACTCTCAAAATTAGAGTAAGAAAGTTTCTTGTCCTTTGATTCAGAAACTTTTGGTTCCTTCTGTTTTTCTCCCCCTTTTTGCCCGTTTTTAAAATCCTTCGCCAGAGACTTTAGTTTATCTATTCTATCTTTTGAGTTAGCATCATCGGGGTTGCGCCTGCAATTTTTCTTAATATTTATACAAGATTTACCACAATTATAAGATGTGGGCTTCACGCACTGCGGCTTTTTTTTAGCCCCTCGGGGTGTATCAAAGCGAAAGCTATAACCAAGGGAAAAATCCTCCCATTCCTCCTCATTGTCCAGTCGCCCAATCTTAAAAGGACTAAAACGGATATCGTCCAAAATCTCGAAGCTAAACACACGAGGACGATCAGCATCCTTAAACCGTCCCGTAATTTTACCATCATCACCCACCTCAAAGTCCAAAACAATAACCGGAGAATTATAAATTGACGGGAGAGATAGTGTTTGGGCGATCGCTAACCGCATCTGTTCCTTGGTAGGAGCAGCATCAAAGCTAGGGGGATTTTGACGGTTTAAGGTAGTGACCATTGTTTTTGAGAATAGATTTACCGAGTCTTTCTGTACGGGTGCAGGTCGGGGTTTACCAGTCTTCCGGCCCTTGAGCTACAAAACGCTTGGCACGTTCGCGTTTTTCCTCTTCTGTCAAATCGTCATAACTTCTTTTTGGATATTTCTTAGCCATTCTGTCGTCAAATTCCTTCAATGTCTCCCCTTCCCCTAAAGCATCCTCATCTTCGGATACAACAGCAGGAGGAACGGTTTTAATTTTCTTTTGTCCTTCAACAGCAGTTTTTTTGGCTTTCATGATTGATTTTCCTTTTTAATGCTAATAGGTCTATTATACTTTGTTTTTGCTTAATTAACTTAATTAAGTTTACTTCTACCAATATCAAGATGTGCTTGGGCGATCGCTAACTTCACCTGGATTTCTGTTGGCGGAGCATCGAATCTTAATTTTGTCCATAAAGTACAGATGTCATCTTTTATACATAAATTTAGGGGGTTACTACCTAAGCCTTGATTGACTTAGATAGTATAAAATTAAATGTAAACACGAGAAGCAAACTCTAGCTCAATCGTGTCAAACAAGGTTTTCCCTGACACGGTAATTGGGGCAGTGGGTGTCACTTTTCGCAAGTAAGCACTATAAATAATATAGTTTGCAAAAGCCATGTTCGCACCGA
>JBIPMB010000041.1:0-14807 GCA_044369355.1 Gammaproteobacteria bacterium
GCACGATTTCTCTATCGGCCTGCAGCGCTGAACTTGCAGACCAAAGCGCAGTCCCATTTTGTGTGACCGCAGCAAGTACCACTGCTCGGTCTGCATTCAATGCCGCATTCGCATAGTAAAGTGCAGTCCCATTTTGCGTGACCGCAGCCAACACCACTGCTCGGTCTGCCTGCAGCGCCGCACTTGCATCTTGAAGGGCAGTCCCGTTTTGCGTGACCGCAGCAAGCACGATTTCTTTATCGGCCTTCAATGCCTCACTCGCATGTTGAAGTGCGGTCCCATTTTGCATGACCGCAGCGAGCACCACTGCTCGGTCGGCCTGCAACGCCGCACTTGCATGTTGAAGGGCAGTCCCGTTTTGCGAGACCGCAGCGAGCACGACTTCTCTATCCGCCTTCAGTACCGCACTCGCTTGTTGAAGTACAGTCCCGTTTTGCGAGACCGCAGCAAGTACCACTGCCCGGTCTGCATTCAATGCCGCATTCGCAGAGTAAAGTGCAGTCCCATTTTGCGTGACTGCAGCAAGCACGACTTCTCTATCGGCCTTCAATGCCGCACTCGCAGAGTTAAGTGCAGTCCCGTCTTGTGTGACCGCAGCAAGCGCGACTGCTCGGTCTGCCTTCAGTGCCGCACTCGCATGCTGAAGTGCGGTCCCATTTTGCGTGACCGCAGCAAGCACAACTGCTCGGTCTGCCTTCAGTGCCGCACTCGCATGCTGAAGTGCGGTCCCATTTTGCGTGACCGCAGCAAGCACAACTTCACGATCGGCCCTAAGTGCCAGACTTGCGTGCTGAAGGGCAGTGCCGTTCTGTGTGACCGCAGCAAGCACGACAGCCCGATCGGCCTTCAGTGCCGCGCTCGCTTGTTGAAGTAAAGTCCCATTTTGTGTGACCGCAGCAAGTGTGGCTTCTCGCTCTGCATCTACAGCGCCAAATACTCGATGATTTTGTACTCCCACTTTCCTTATATCCTTAAGTTACAAATTATGAGGTGTATTATGGGACTATTGTGAAAGGATAGTCAAGTTATAATCGGCCAGCTTTTTGCAGAGAATTATTAAGGCTAAAACGATCTACACAGACAACAATAATACCAGAAGAGATATTTATCAAAACGGTTTTTCATCCTTCTCTTGGCAACTCTTTAGCTTAGTTGAATTCCATCGTAAGATTAAATAGCTATGCGAAGTATTATAGTTATAAACATTCGATTTACACAAGAAAATGACACTTTACGGCTTTTAGTTCTTTTTAAATGGTTTATATCTATCTGATTTATAACGTATTTTTTTAAACCCCTTGACATTCTAGCTAAATTGTGTAAAATTGAAAGTATCGACTTCAATTTTCATGGTTAAAAATGTACCAACGAGAAATAAGCCCTGTCATTAAAAGATTATCAACCTTCAAAGCACGAATATCTATATGGATATTTTTAATGGTGGATATCCAGGCCCGCATCAACAACACATGCAACCATTAGACTTTTATCCCAGTTACATACAAACTTATATTGAACGCTATGTGCGGCAACTTAAAAATATTGGCGATTTAGGCCGTTTTCAAACTTTTCTAAAATTATGTGCTGGCCGTATAGGACAACTCATTAATTTTTCCTCATTAGCACAAGACGCAGGAATTTCACATACCACAGCGAGAGAATGGCTGACTATACTAGAAGCGAGTTATATTCTTTTTCCACTACAACCTTATCATCGAAATTTTAATAAACGCCTAGTGAAAATGCCGAAGCTTTATTTTTATGACACAGGTCTTGCGTGTGCTCTTTTAGGACTGGAAAAGAAAGAGCAAGTTGAAATGCATTATCTAAAAGGTGCTCTTTTTGAGAATTTGATAATTTTAGAGATTTTGAAACTGCGTTTAAATCACGGTTTGCCACCGCATTTATATTTTTGGCGTGATCACACTGGGCATGAAATTGATATAATCGGCGATTGGGGGGGCCATATTCACGCAATGGAAGTGAAATCTGGCGAGACTCTTCAAGATCCTTATATCAAAACTCTACGTTATTTCATGAGACTCAGTCAACAAAAAAGTAAAGAGGCTGTGTCAGGCTATCTGATTTACACGGGTAACCAAGAAGGATTTTATAAAGATATAATTTTGACCCCAGTGAATAAAATTCGTGCGCAGCTGGTGACATCAACCTAGAACCACTTCATCCAAATAGGTTGGGATCTCACAAGACCAGCCCAGTTCTTTTTCGATACGCTTTTTTAACGCATCTGCGGCTTCAGGTTCGCCATGGGTAATAAATACCTTACGAGGTGCACGTTGGAATTGTTTTAGCCAATACAAAACATCTTCGTAATCGGCATGCGCTGAAAGGCTGTTTAAACTCACGACTTGCGCGTTCACTGCGATAACTTCACCATGGATCTTAATCTCGCGTCCACCGGCTAATAGAGCCGCACCACGCGTACCGCCCGCCTGATAACCCGTCATTAAAATCGTATTACGTGGATCCGGTGCAATCGTTTTTAAATGATGTAACACGCGTCCTCCCGTCATCATGCCACTGGCAGCTACGATGATTTTAGGGCTAGGCTCATCTAATTCTTTGGATTCATCTACGGTATTGGTATAAGTTGCTACACTGCAAGCCATACGACATTGCTCTGGCGTCAAATGAGTTTCTTTGTCTGCATAGTGTTGTAATAATAGGGTGGCATCTATCGCCATAGGACTGTCTAAAAAAACAGGAACATCTGGTATGCGTTTTTCCTTCTTTAATTGCGCTAAATAATACAAAACACTTTGTGCGCGTCCTACAGCAAACGCGGGGATTAAAACCGTGCCGCCACGTTGAATAGTTTCTACGACTACCTTAGCAATGCTGTCCTTGGGATCGCTTTTTTCATGCAACCGATTACCATAAGTGGATTCCAACACTAAATAGTCTGCTTCATGCATGATCTCAGGCGCTTTCATGATCGGATCATGAAAACGACCTATATCGCCGCTGAATAATAACGTTTTGCCTTCAATTTCGAACTGAACAAAAGCCGCCCCCAATATATGCCCTGCTCTGTGCCAAGAAACTTGTATCCCCGGCGCCAATGTATATTCTTGTGAAAATTGCATAGGCTTAAAGTGTTCTAAAGATTTTTCTGCATCCTTCACCGTATACAAAGGCAATGCGGGATGGTGTTTACTATAACCATGTAGGTTGGCGGAACGCGCATCTTCTTCTTGTAAGTAACCGCTATCCGGTAATAATATTGCACACAGGTCACACGTGGGTTTCGTTGCATAAATAGTTCCTTTGAAACCATTTTTGACCAACAGCGGAATATAACCCGTGTGATCGATATGTGCATGTGTTAATACCACCGCATCTATATCTGCAGGAGCTATGGGCAAGCGATCCCAATTACGCAAACGTAATTCTTTAAAACCTTGGAACAAACCAGAATCGACTAGTATATGCTTGTTTTGAATGGTCAATAAATATTTTGACCCCGTGACCGTACCGGTAGCGCCTAGGAATTTAATTTTCATAATTATTCATCCGTTATACTGTTTCAGTTTTGTTGGGAAGTAATTACTCCCTCTTGCTCGCAATGACGATACTGAGCAACTCAACACGTTCATTGTATTAGCACATTTTATTTTTTTAATTATTTCTGAATCTGATTCTTCCAAAACATAATTTCAATACGGCGATTAAAATACTCGCCCCTTGCAGTGTCTTGATCGGCTATAGGCTCTTGGTGATTCATGCCATAGAATTCCATTTGATTCAGCGGCTTACCATGGGCCCAGAAATAGGTCATGACCGATTGTGCTTGTAAGCGCGTCAGATCCAATGTATGTATTTGCGTGCCGGTGATATCACCATGTGCCGACACATTGATTTTGACAGGGCCATAGCTGTTGATAAAAGCCAATGCATCGCCCAGGATCGGTAAGGCACTGTACATTAGGTTCGATTCATTGGGATAAAATAATTTATCTGACGGAATCGTGATTTCCACAATATCGCCTAGACTAATCACACGCAACCCTTCATTAACTAAACGCTCATATTGTTCTTGCTGTTTTTGGTAGCCGATTATTGCTCCTACTCCCGCACCTACACCAGCGCCTATAGCGGCGCCCGCTAAAACATTAGATCCTACAGCTGCACCTATACCGGCACCCGCGGCACCACCAATGACGGTACCCGTCACAGCGCCTACAGCGACTTGGTTATTTTTTGAAGAATATGCGTTATTTTGCGTACTACAGGCCATTAAGCCCAAGGTGAGCATTACACAAACACAGCAGATGTATATTTTCTTTATCATGGCTAACCTGTTGATTGCAATTATACAGCCACTATATCAATATTTTAGATTTAGAACCAGCCTAAAGATCTTTTATCATATGATAGCTGCGCAATTCAAAGCCATGATTCAGATATAAGCGATGTGCTGTATGTCGCTGGGTGCCGGTATCCAGGTGTACTTGCTGGCAATGTTCCGCACGTGCCTTTTCTATAGCCCATTTGAGCAAAATACTGCCATAGCCTAGGCCTCGTGCTGATGATAAAGTGGCCAGATCATCGATATAAACAGCCTTACCCCAGGCCAACTGCTCCGTTAGCCTATACCCTAAGATGCTGATAACACCGTCATCTGCTTGTAAATACATCAGATGATAGCCCGCGGCCTGTTGTCGTAATACCTGCTCTATAAACTGGGTTGCACTTAAATGTGGCCGTAATTCCTGGGCAACGGCATAACAGCGCTCTAAGGTGTTGGTATCACAGGCTTCGTGTATGACAGTGGCACAGGCTTGTAGGGTGGACATAAATACGCTCCTAAAGGGGATTGTGGGCATCATATCAAGCAAATTCATTTATCACAAGCACAAAAAAAACCCTAAATGACAAGCACTTAGGGCCGAATTAAGCCCGATTTTGGTGAAATCGGGTAGGACGTAACACTCTAATTTAAGGATAGATCAAAATTTGACCAAAATCAAGTCTCCGCCAGCCAGTTTCTAGGCTTCAAATAGTCACTGTATAGCCGGGCTTCCGCTGTGCCTGCCGCAGGCGCCCAATCGTAGTGCCACGCCGCTTGTGGGGGCAAAGACATCAGAATCGATTCCGTACGACCACCGCTTTGTAAACCAAACAAAGTGCCGCGATCGTAGACTAAATTAAATTCCACATAACGACCACGTCTATAGGCTTGAAAGTTTCTTTGCGCCGTATCGTAAGGTGTGTCTAGACGTTTTTTAACGATGGGTTCATAGGCCAATAAAAAATGATCTCCTACACTTCTTACAAAAGAAAAAGTGGTATCAAAATCCCATTCATTAAAATCGTCAAAAAAAAGTCCGCCTATGCCACGCGTTTCCTGACGATGCGGCAAATAGAAATAAGTATCGCACCATTGTTTAAAGCGTGGATAAATATCAGAACCATAGGGCAAACAGGCCGCATGCGCCACCGTATGCCACTGTACACAATCTTCTAAGAAAGGATAATACGGTGTTAAATCAAAACCGCCGCCAAACCACCATTGTGGCTCACCGCCTGCAGGCGTTGCGACAAATAGACGTACATTAAAATGCGTAGTAGGGACATACGGGTTTCTAGGATGAAATACCAAAGACACGCCGGTTGCTTCAAAAGAAGCTCCCGTTAAATCTTTACGGTGCGCTAAAGCAGATTGTGGTAAATTGCTTCCCGTAACATGAGAAAAGTTAACCCCGCCTTTTTCTAAGAGCGCGCCATTTTCTAGCACGCAACTGATACCACCGCCGCCTTCAGCGCGAGTCCATTTATCTTTCTTAAATTTTGCAGTGTTGTCTAGAGCTTCCATGCGCGTGCAAATGTCTTTTTGCAAAGATAGAAAATATTCTTTTACCTTATCTATATTGATAGCTGTCATGATTTTAATCCTCACTTAGATTTAATGGATTCTTAGCCTCAAAATACGCCGCCACAGCCTCATCGCTCACTGCTGCCAATGTAGCGGGTTGCCAATGCGGTGTTTTGTCTTTATCAACAATTTGCGCACGTACACCTTCATAAAAATCTGTAGCCGCAGCAAAATGTTGTGCTATATTATATTCCATTTTTAAACACGCATCCAGTGTTAAACTTTTTCCTCTACGTAATTGTTCTAATGTAACTTTAAGACTCAGCGGCGATTTTTGTTGCAAATTTAACGCTAGTTCTTGGCACCAGGGTGATGCATCTTGCTGCAAATTGTAAATGATTCTTATTATCGAATCGCCTTGAAAATGTTTATCTATCAGTTCGCGTTTTTCAGCTAAAACAGATGCTTCCGGTTTAACTGCATGTTGTTTTAGAATAGCAGTGATCGCTGTATTGAACTCTGAAAATTTACTAAAGTCGGTATCCAATAACTGTGCTTTCATCGCAGTATAATTTTCCGCGGCAATGCACTGATCGATCAAACCACAATACAACGCATCGGCGGCATTAATGCTTGCACCCGATAAACCTAAATAGGTACCTAACTCTCCAGGACAACGCGATAAGAAATAAGAACCGCCTACGTCAGGAAAAAAACCTATAGCACATTCAGGCATGGCAAAGCGCAGCGTCTCTGTAGCCACACGATGACGGCCATGTAGTGAAAGACCTACACCGCCACCCATCGTAATGCCATTGATAAATGAAATCCACGGTTTGGGATAAGTGTGGATCTGATGTATCATTTTATATTCATCATGAAAAAAAGCACGCAATGCGTCTATATCCCCTTTTTTACCCGCATCGTATAAGAAACGTATATCGCCACCCGCACAAAATGCTTTTTCAAAATCACTGCGAACCATCACCGCTAAGAGATGCTTGTTTTTAGACCATTGATCCAATTGCTGGAGAATATGAAGAATCATATCGTGACTTAAGGCATTGTATGCCTGCGGTTTATTGAGGGTAATCACCCCCAGAAAACCATGCCGTGCTTCTTCTTCTAAAAATAAGACGTCATTAAATAGTGTCATGGTGATACCTATATCCATTTTGTGCTAAACTTGCGGCAGTTTAGCACAAAATGGATATATCATGACAAATTTAAATGATGCCCCCATAGGCGTTTTCGATTCCGGCATAGGTGGTTTAACGGTATTAAACGCTCTACGGCAAGCCTTGCCGCAAGAATCTTTCGTTTATTTAGCCGATACCGCGCGTATTCCCTATGGCACTAAAAGCCGCGAAGCCGTGATTCAATATGCACAACAAATTTGTAGACAATTCATACGCCATCATCGCATTAAGGCTCTGGTCATTGCTTGTAATACCGCCTCGGCACATGCACTGACTACACTACAACAAGAATTCACAGATATCCCGGTATTAGGCGTTATAATTCCTAGCGCCATGGCCGCAGTTAACGTCACGCGCAATCGACACATTGCTGTTATTGCCACCGAGGGCACTGTGCGCTCCAAAGCTTATGAAGAAGCCATTACAGCTTTAAATAAAAGTATTTGGGTTAGTTCGCAAGCATGTCAATTGTTAGTCTCATTGGTGGAAGAAGGTTGGTTGGAAGACGATATTACCGATAGCATCATACAACGTTATTTAAAACCTTTATTCAGTGGCGATAACACGCCCGATACCTTAGTCTTAGGATGCACCCATTTTCCGTTGCTAAAACCACGTATAGAAAATTATTTAGGAAAAAGTGTTTCTGTGGTTGACTCCGCCAGTAACGTCGCTAAAGAAGCGTTTAGTTTATTAGAACAACGTCAGTTATTGTCTACAGTACACAGCAAACCCACACAATTCTTAGTCACCGATTCTCCACAACGCTTCATTGCTACTGCCAGTATTTTTCTAGGTGAAAGTTTGGATGAGAGTAGAGTGCAGCATATTAGTGTGTGATGAGATCTCTACAAAACAAAATCGCAATTGCCCTTGGTGCAGATTTTTTTATAAAAACAAATGCATCCGTAAAGGAGAATAGTTAATATGTATGTTGCGTTGCCGGATGGCACCAAGATTTATTACAATGTTAATAATGAAGAAAAGTTCGTAGCTTCTTCAAGTGAAGTCTTGATTCTTCTTCATGGCGGACCTGGTTTAGCGGATCATACCGTCTACGTTCCTTTCTGGTCAAAATTAAGTGGCATCATTCAAGTGGTTTTTATTGATATGAGAGGTCATGGAAGGAGTGATGGACACTATACTCCTGAGAGCTGGACTTTGAAGCAATGGGGGCAAGACGTATATGATTTCTGTAACGCGTTGAACATTGAGAAACCTATTGTAGCGGGTGTTTCATTTGGCGGATGGGTCGCTTTATCTTATGCAACTCAGTACCCTGAACATGCAAGAGCGTTAATGCTATGCCATACGGAAGCAAAGGTTGATATTGAAACTCGAAAACGGGCTTACTCCAAAAAAGCTGCGCTTCTTGGCCAGAGCGGTCCAGAAATTTCCGATATTGTGCAACGAATGTATGATTGGGAGAGCGGCGCTATTACGCGCGAGTTGTATCTTAAATATTGCATTCCTTTGTATTCGAAACAGCCTTATATTGCTAGTGGTACTTCAGACTGTATCAGAAATACAAATGTTTGGGATTCCTTTGGTAAAAAGCAATATGACTTTGATTTTTTGCCAGAATTACATAATATTGAAATCCCTGCGCTAGTTCTTACCGGCGAACAAGATCCAGAGCACCCACCTGAGTTCGCAGAAGCTATGGCCTCAAAGCTTCCTCATGCACAGTTAGTTGTAGTTGAAGATGCAGGCGCACCAGCGTATCGTGACAAAGAGGAAGAAACTTTGGCTATATTGATTGACCAAGTAGAGGAATGGATTGTCCCCAAAGTCTAATTATAACTAAACCATTAGTGTTGGATTAATGGTAAGAGTCTCTGGCTTAACTTCTGGACAAGGGAAAACACCCAATTTATTTTGCAGAACTTGCGCAACGGCCAATGATAAGTGATCATGCCAAGGCTTTGCGGCTATTTGAACTGCGATGGGTAACCCATTCGTCGCGTAGCTAATAGGTACAACGGTTGCTGGCCATCCTGTGAGATTATGTGCTCTAACGTAGTCAAAATCACGAATATGCTTAAAAGTCTCTCCATGATATCTTGCAGGGGTAGAAGCTACAGGCGAAATAACAATGTCATAATCATTAACATCCATCCATTTTAACATCTCATATCGAAATTGTTCAACTTCAACTAATCGTTGACGTAATTCGGTCAATGTAAACGAACATTTTTCGGCTTCAATTATTACTTCTCTTAATAGTGGCGTTAATTTTTCATCCTTAAATTTTTTGAATAGCTCTTTTAACCCAATGCCCTTATCCCCTCCTAACATAAAGGTTTCCCAATGAAGTCTATATGTTTCATCTAATAGTTTAGGGAAATCGTGCGATACTTCGGCTCCTTCAGCTGCCAGTGCCTGTACCGCTTTCATGACAGTACGTTCCGTTTCTGCCGAAGGAGGGGCAGCTGAATTTTCGCTATAATATGCAATTTTTAATGCAGATAAATTCAGTGGAAGAGCTGAACGCTTAAATTTTATAGGTGGTGCATAAGGATCCAGCATATCTACACCAGAGATAACTTCCATAGCCAACACCAAGTCCTCTACATAACGCCCCATAGGCCCCATTGTTAATACAGAAGATACCAATCCTGCTGCACCATCAAATGGAATATCTCCAGCAACAGGGAGTAACCCTTGTGTGGGTTTATGCGCACATATTCCGCAATAATGTGCGGGTTGTCTTATACTGCCCCCAGCATCAGAACCCATTCCAAGCGGAGATCCCCCTACAGCAAGAAGCGCAGCTTCTCCACCACTACTTCCTCCTGGTGTGCGTGCTAAATCGTATGGATTATTTGTACGGCCCTGTGTGCGATTATCGGTTTCATAAGCAAATAATAACTCAGGCACATTAGTAATGCCCAAAATAATTGCACCTTCAGCTTTCAATCGACTAACAATGGTAGAATCCTTAGTCGCAGATTTTAAAAAATAGGGGTATCCTTTTCCTACACTAAATCCCGAAATTTCACAGGTATCTTTTATGGTTATAGGTAATCCATGAAGTTTTCCTAAAGGTTTTCCCATTAAAATAGCTTGATCAGCTTCATCTGCTGCATGCAATATTCTAACTGCATCAACTTGGTGTATAGCATTAAGCAGTTTATTGACTTCCTTTATCCTTTTAATAAATGCTTCGGCAACTTGTCTCGCAGTAAGATCTTTGTTGGCTATTTTTTAAATAATTTCACTAGCGGATAATTGATATATTTTCATAGCTTTTCTCTTATCAAGAATTCATATTACTCAGTTATTTGACATTTCTCGCTTGAGACAAACTGCTTTTCGTACCAAGAGAGATGATAAAGTGGGTAGCCGAGTTGAAAAAGCAGAATGAACCTCAATCGCTCGTTGCTAAACGATCTATTCTTATTCACACGTACATGCTAGTACTAGTTTCCAGGTATTGTCAATAGTTTTTTTCTCTTTTTTTGAATATATTTTTTCAGTGGGCTTTGTCTACTTTAGAGTTACTTTCAAGATCAAGAAGATGAACTAGATCCATGATTAAAACTTACACTTGTGTTATCGATACATGCAGAACTAGATGAAGGTGATTCTGGGGAATAGGCTGCATCATTTTTTTGTTGTAGCCATGGTTTTTCAAAAAATAAACTTGGGCATGGATCTGATCTGAGTAATTGTCGTTGGCTTGTTACGGCTTCTTTATGATTACACATAGGACTTTGTGACCAAGAGGCGACCGCTCTCATAGACTTTACACTACTATAGTCCCTCTTTGAGCCTGATGGCAATTTAGCTTCACCCCAGGTTACATTTTCTGGTTCAAGCGATTTTTTAGCTATTAATTCATGTAACTTCTGAATTATTAACTTAGATTCTGTTGTATTGTTGGCAAGACTTTGTTCCATTTTATTTACTAATGGAATTAAAATTTTTCGTTTGAACTTTATAATCAAGGACTCTATAAAGGCATTCTTTTTCTTAAAACGAGTAGCATCTGCTTTAAATTTTCCATCGAGCATACCCATGAAGAAAATACTCAGCAATACAGTGGAGCTATTTAAAGATAATTGGCCACGATATTTATCTAGTAACAACTTAACTATTCTTTCTTTTTGAAGATCTACCTTTGTCTCCTGATTATATTCTGTGCTGAGATTTTCAGCTAACGCATTAATTAACTGGGCATTCCTACTGGCAATATTTTTCATTTCATTCAGTGTGTTGTAAATAAAAGCACCATTATCAGTGGTGGACAAGCACGTTGAAATTAGTTCCCCAAGAGTAATATCATCGAGTTCGGAAAGAGTTTCTTTAACCACATTAATAGCTTGTTGCAATATATCATCATCACTTTGAAATTCAAAAATTCGCAGAAGAGAAGCTAAGTGTGCTTTAAGCAGGTCTGGTTTTAAATAATTATGCTGTCTTTTTATCAAAATAGCCAACAAGCTAATTAGGTTTAACTTATAGGCACGATTATTTTTGGCCAGTATTTCTTTTACCAGCATCTTGTTTATTTCCAACCAATGTTGAAACATAGAATCGGCTATTTCAGTACTCATAGCCAAAAACTGCAAAGAGTGTAAAATATAATGCGGTATTTCGCCTTGCTCTCTGTATAAGTCTGACACAACACAGCAGACTTTTTTAAATATATGCTCTTGTGTGGAAGAATCGTAGAACAACTCTAAAATTTCATTCTTATTATCTTCTTCTGTTAGAAGCTCAAGAATTAGCAAACAGCTCTCAAAAGGAAAACTATCTGGAGACAAAGAATGTGAAGTAAATAGATTCAGGTAACAGTTAAATATTTGATCTAAGCTCTGTAATAAATATGCGTTTCTCCAATCAAAAGCATCGGATATCTTTTGTAATATTCTCCCCACTTCCACCAAATAGTTCTTTTCATGAGAAAATAAGTTCTGATATTCAACATCTGCTAATATTCGTCGTAAAAATTGTATGGTTATGACTGTTATTTTTATACCTTCTCCTCGAAAATCGACATACCTTATTTTATCTTGTAAATAATTAAAGAATTCTTTTACATTTACTTTTTTATCAAAATAATCTTTAATTACAATTCTAGTGGTTTCAAGAAAACCGCATAAATCTTCTGAGTTACCTTCTGGATTATATAAGTTATATCTCGTTGCTAATATCAATTCTCCTAATACGCCTGTCACGAGATTCCTGGTTTTATGGTTTCTTATATTGGCAGCGGTATATTGTTGAAACGCAACGCGCTTATCATCAGCAACGACACAATCTAACAAAAACGATTCAATGATTGCTAATGAATCATTTACATCAATAGTTAACTGATTTTCCTCTTGTTTCTTCTTTAGTATATATAACGGTAGATAGTTATACGCGTCAAAAACCAATATAACCTGATTTGTAACTACTCGCCCCATAATTGCTTCGTCGCTGCGCTCCTCACAATGATGGGGCGAGTAAATACAAATATTTTAAAATTTTCTCAAAGCTCGCTTTATCAAATAAATTCACCGGCAAGAGCCATCTGAATGGCTATCAATGGATTAAATCCTTTAGAAGTCATGGTCTGGATGTAACTTGATATTCGACAATAGGCTTTTGCATACAATTCTGACCTAAAACAACCCGATACTTTTTGTTTCACTTTAGCCATTCTTAAGTCACGTTCGGCACGGTTGTTTGTAAATGGCACTTGTGAATCTTTTGCAAAAAGTAGAATAGCCGCCTCGTGGTTGATGAGTCGCTCCAATAGGTTATGGGCGTCTGACTTGGCTATCTTGCCACGTTTACCATTTGGTTTGGGTGGAATAGGCGGCAGTTCTTTTTCGCCACGCGTTAAGATATTTCTATAGCATCTTTGCAATTTGGCGTATTGCTTTTCACTGAGCTTTTTGTTTTTCTTCTTAGAGGCTTTTTTGCACGCCTCCAGCAACAAGGCTTTCAGGTTAAAGGCCCATTTATATCCATTTGATTCAATAATGGCTTCAAGTTCACGCACAATATGAGCGCCACATAAACCATGGCCACAATGGTTATGCATCAGATAAGAGCACCAGAAATCGTGGATAATCGTACCGCTATAGCGTGGAATGATATCAATATCTTCTATTGCTTCTCCACCGCGCTTTTTGTGTAAAAATTTCAACGTGATATCGCCTGCAGAGTACACATGGATCCAGTGATTCTTTTTATCTACTCTAAGCGATGTTTCATCCACATGCATCACTTTGCTTTTGAGTACTTTTTCTATGGATTTGGATTCCCACTGCTCTAAAGCAGTATAAAGGCGCAAAATAAATTTTAAAAAGGTAGCGTGTGCTATGACTTCACCTATCATCGACTTAATCATTTTTTGACATCGGTCTAGAGAAATCATCTGACAAATGAGCAAGCTTACAACATAAGCTTTTAGTCCATTCCCGTATTGTAGTGGGCCGGGCATATCATTGGCAAATGTTCCTTTGACCGTGGCATCACACTCTGGGCATTGTTTGATCTCAGCATCTACGTGTTCAACCGTTTTCTCAAAGATAATATCGATTTTAGTTCGGCGTTCATGTTCTAGACAACGGACTTTACTTAGGTCAATGCCACAGACATCACAATCCTTAACGCGAATAGTTGTAGTTGTTTCAATGGTTCTAGTATTATCGGCGGTCAGGTTAGATTCTTGTTTCCCTTTACCTTTGCTGCCAACATCGGTTAAAGCAGAATCATCTTTTTCGGTTTGAAAGGAAGGTTTACTGGAATTCTTTTCGGTCTTCTTGGTCGTTTTCTCAAGAAAAATAGACACCAGCAAATTAATCAGCATCAACATGCTTTTAATGAAGACCTTAACTTCTGGCGTCAGCTTTTTATCTGTTGAAAGATGTTCAAACTCCGTGTTGATTCGGTCCACTTCTTCTCGCACAGATTGTTTATTGATAGTACCCATAGTTTAATGATTTCTTTTATCAGTTTACCTTTCTGTAGTATAACATAGGTATTTTCGAGGCCATTAGGCGCTCTACAACACATTAAAATACATCATGCCTCTTAAAAAGATCAAGTGTGTGTTATCGCGCTTTAGGAGATCTGTTTTTGCTTCTATAGCGGTGTTTTTTATAGGGATTATCTAATGTGAATTGAATGGCAAAAAACCTTGTCAATTGTTTTTTGAGGAAATTTAAAATATTTTTGCTTACTTGCCCCGCCATTGTGAGGAGCGCAGCGACGAAGCAATGACGGGACGAGTAGTTACAATTAAATAAGTCTTCTGCTTTGAAAGAAGCAATTCCATACGCTATTCTCACAATAATAGGTTGTCTTTCTATAGGTATCGCTGACGATAGGGCAAAATTCACTTGACAACCTGCAGGCAAGTAGTCTAAACATTCCTGTACTTCTCTTTGGCTGGAAGAAAACAGAGTGAGAAAATGCAGCTGAGGCGTTGCTGTTAGTATGGATTTGACAAATCTATCAGGCTTTCTGGAAGCACAATCAATAGTCAAACTTGTGATGTAAGGGTTTGAAATGTGCGCGAGCGAGGCTACACTTTCTGAAGTAAAATTACAAGATGAAAATGTCAATTGTGTAGGGGAACGAATATGTTCCATCCATGCAAATGAATCTATGAGCTTATTGTTAATGGGTGGTGATCCCATATAGGCAAAAAAGGTCTAGAAAAGCACAAATCGGGGTTCTTTTTGTGTAAAAAGAAAGCCATTTTATAAAAGCTCGACGAAATAATGGGTTTTTAGGTTGGCAGGTGTGGTGGCGGCTAAAATATTAGATAA
>JBIPMB010000295.1:0-14798 GCA_044369355.1 Gammaproteobacteria bacterium
TGTTGTCATTTGGGTTGTTGTCATTTGGGTTGTTGTCATTTGGGTTGTTGTCATTTGGGTTGTTGTCATTTGGGTTGTTGTCATTTGGGTTGTTGTCATTTGGGTTGTTGTCATTTGGGTTGTTGTTAGCAATGCTAAATTTGTAAATATTACAAGCATAAAATTTTAAGGCACTATAAAGGCTAATAACTTTTTTAAACGAGTAAATTTTGTAGAGTGCACGATAAAAAAGAAAGCCAAGCTTATTTAAAGCATTAATCACAGCACTTGTAGTCTCCCTATACGCGTACATTACAAAAAAAAGCAATAGTATAACTAGTTGTAAAAGTATTGTGGGGGTTGATCGAGTAAGGCTATAAAGGCCGTGTAATTTTAAAATATTATAGAGGTGATTTATCAATTTGTTTTTATATATTTCTAGTTTTATAAGCTTTAAGCCGGTTAAGGTAGCTACACTTTGACTAGTAGGAGTGTCACAAATTGTTTTATTATAAGCATAGTTAATAATAAATTTTAAAAATAATAGCGATCTATTGATCAAGTTCATTGCGTATTGTATACGTACAATGCGCTGTAATTTATTTCTTTTTTTTTTTGGATTTTTTTCTACGTTTTTGAGGTTTTTTTTCCTCTTGAGTTGCAACTATTTTATAAGGGAACTTTTTTAAATCACCATTAGCGAAAAAATATTTAGAAAAAAAAATGGGCAGGCCAAGAGTAACCATTTTTAATGCTTTTTTACCCTTGTTATACTTGGAAGCCTGACCCCGTCTGATGTATCCTGTTGTTATTCCCTTAGATAAACTTACAATATCAACTGTTATTATATTGGTTTTTCTATTTCTCATACGTAAGCAATATGATTTGGCTCTATGTCACTCGGAAACTCAACTTTTCTGCCAAAGTTTATTATTATACTCAGCACTTAGTAACATATTAAAATTGGTTCTTTTTTTTGTTCCAAACTCTTTGTAGAATTGCTGTAATCTAAACGATTTTAACGTAGTATTATTTTTAGTACAAGATTTTCCGTTGGATCAAGTACGTTGACCACGTACTGGGTAACCTTTTACATGTCGTCATGCTTTATAAAGATTTATCATATCAAAAAAAATAACACGGCCTAACTGCAAGTTTTTAAAGTTTAATACCTCTAAACGATGATTTTTTAGCAACAAATAGTATTTAAAAAAAGTTCACATTTTACGCTGAGTTATACTGAGCATCTTTAACTTGTTTATATTAAAAGAAGTACGTAACATGTAATTATAAATATTATTTTGTGAAAATAAACCTTTTTTAAAAAAAAAAGATAGATTAGTTTGATCTGATAAATAAAACTCATTTACTTTCACGTAATTAGACTTTAGTGAACTCAATTAATTAGTTTAAAAACATAAAAATTATAATTTTTATACTAGATAATATCGCGGACTACTGATCATTTTAAATTCGTTGAAGTTTCTGTATCTAGGTCTACCTCAAATATTAGATGATCATCCTCGTCTTCTAAGAGATCGTCAAGCTGATCATTATAGTAATCATTTAAATTGCTCTCCTCCAATTCAGGGTCAAAACTGGTGTCTAACAACTCGTCGTTAGTGTTATTCAACCGCTTAGCTTTTTCAAAATCTTGAAAATAGTAGTTTGATATAAAAAAAGTTTGGATTCCCAAATTAAATACATTTACCTTTCCAGGAGTAGCGTAGTTAGTTCCCCTATTTACTCGATAGGGTACTTTTTTTTTTTTTTTTAAATTTACTGAAAACAAGCGAGCAGTTAACTCCGAGTAGTAGGGATCTTCAAAGTTTAAAATTGATCCTGTTATTGTAATAGACTGTCGCCACGTTCAAAAGGTATTAAACATGTGAGAAGTTCAGTTTATATTTTTGCTTAAATACTCTTCGCTTAATCTTTCACTAATAGTGGAATTTCAACTGTTAAACTTTGATAACCTAGCGTTTTCTCAAACCATACTGTAAGGTATTCTGGTTAGTGATGTACTTTTTATTTGACCCATTTATTTAGTTTATCTTCTGGAATCCCTTTTATTGGCTTTTTTTTTTGATTTATAATGGAACGGTTTTCTTGTAGCTGAAAACATACCGAACTTAAAACCAACTTTTCATTTATGAAGTTTAACTCGCATTCAAGTTCGCCCTTGGTGTATGTAAACCGGTTTCTTTAGTAGATACCCACTAATCACGTCTGAGCGTTTAGCACGTACTTTATATAAAAAATCATCCTCAGACTCAAATAAGTTTAGATAATAATTTCGTAAGTATTCGCAAACTGGTTTATTTTTTGGTTTTCTAGAAAAAAACACTTAGTTAGTTTACTTGTTTTTTTTAGCAATTCAGCCTCAAGGACTTAATTCTGGAGAACAGCTTTTAGTTCTACCCCCATTAGGGTGATCTACTGGATTCATGGCAACTCCGCGTACAGTTTGACGAATGCCTTTGTTTATGTTTATACCAGCCTTACCAGTTACTCGATAATTATTGTGTGCTTGGAGGTTTTTACCGATAAAACACATAAAATCGGTGCTAAAAAATTTTATTGTTGATGACGGCAACTTTACTTTTATCAATTTCTCAGATTTTTCTGCGCGAAGTTTTAAGCAATGTGTTCCGGAAGCAGTAGCATAAATTAATTTACTAATTTTTGTTAAGCCATAAAATAAATTGGAAACCTTGTGGAAAAAGATAACTTTGCTTAACAATATAGGAAACCCAAAGTTAAAGTAAAGGCTATCTGAAAAAAACACTAATTTATACTTTGGGTAGTTTTTTATACCTGGTTGTGAGAATTCTATAGCTGGTAAAATAGTAGGTATACCAGCTGAATCTTTTCAAACATTAAAAAATTTACAGCTATTACTATTGTATCCTATACTTTCCAGGTAATAACCACGCTTTTTATTAATATAAAGCATATACACAGGTGTTTTTAATTTAACTCTATGCATTCTTGTATTTAAGACTCTTGATCCTGTATGATTCAATCCCGAACAACTCGATTTTAAAATTCTAGTATAGTTGGGTAACATGCAATTCGCTATATTTATTATTGAAGTTTTATAACGTAGGGTCGGTAATAGAGGTTTGTAACTTTTTATAAGCATGCTATTAATTTAGTACAAGTAATCTGTATTGCTTACGTTAATGTTTTTTAAGCCTGTATTATTTAAGTCTGTATTATTCAAATCTGTATTATTTAAGTCTGTATTATTTAAGTCTGTATTATTTAAGTCTGTATTATTTAAGTCTGTATTATTTAAGTCTGTATTATTTAAGTCTGTATTATTCAAATCTGTATTATTTAAGTCTGTATTATTCAAGTCTGTATTATTCAAGTCTGTATTATTCAAGTCTGTATTATTTAAGTCTGTATTATTTAAGTCTGTATTATTCGTTAGTTCAGTCAAACTTTGAAAACCCTCTAATTCAGAAAATTTAAATTTCTTTAAATTTTCATCATCGGTAAAAAAATTAACGATTTTTAAATGCCTAATACGATTTATTACGTTATAATTTGTATGCTTTTTTGTTCGTTTCATGGTGTTATTTAAATGTAACAAATCATTGAACGTAAATATTTTCAACTTTTTGTGTCGTTTTTTAGGTTCGTTGTATCAACCAAACATTTTATCTAAAAAATCCTGAAATCTGCGTCTTCTTCTAATTCTAACCATGTACTCTAGCTTGTATCCTGTTGTTCGCCTCAGTCCGTAGTAGTCCTTTCATACTCTTTTAAAATTAGTATATCGTGAAAACAAACAGTTAGTTTAAATCTTTATATCTAAAATTAGTTTTTGAATTTGTAAAATTCCGAAAAATAAAGCTTCCGCAGTAGGCGGACAACCGGGTACGTATAAATCAACAGGAATTATTTTATTGCAGCCCCTGACTACGGAGTAAGAGTGGTTATAGTAGCCGCCGCCATTGGCACAACTACCCATGGATACAACTCATTTAGGATTTGCAGTCTGCTCATATAGCCTACGAAGAGCAGGAGCCATCTTATTAGTGAGTGTACCAGCAACAATAATTAAATCAGCTTGCCTTGGGGATGCTCTAAATATTATACCGAATCTGTCAAAATCATATCTACTTACAGTAGCATGCATCATTTCAACAGCACAACATGCCAACCCAAAAGTTAAAGGTCAAAGTGAACCCTTTCGAGATCAATTTATAATAGAGCTTGCTTTAGTTTTAATATAGTCAGCTCTCATTTATACTGTATAAATACACGCGTATGCTATTTAGAGAGTTCTCTTAGCTTTCTACGCACATATGTTCGTTGATCCGCAGGAAGTTTTACACCATATATAGACCGTCTTTTAGTTTTATGAGAAAGCGGGTCACAATCGAATTTACCACGAATACATGTGTAATGGACACCTGGTAAATCTCGAGGCCCCACACCACTTATCAATACTCTGGAATGCCTTCGTAGTGAATGTCCAGATCCTGGAATATGCGCGATTGTCTTTCTTTTTGTAGTTAGTAGTAACTTAACCACTGGCCTTTTTGCAGAATTAGGTTTTCTAGGAGTACAAATACGCAATCTTATAACAACTCCTTTTTTTTGAGGGGCCATTTTTAACACAGGTCTTCGAGGTCTATAGTAAAGTCTAACATTTTTATTTTTTATACGTTGCATTAGGGTAGCCATAGTACACTTAGGCATTTAAAAGCAAAAACAAAATTAGGTCTTTAAAAAAAAAAATATTTAAAATAATCAAAACAATACAAACAGTGCAAATAACTGTTATTCTATATTTTTTTAAACCAGTAGTCACTATCAAGTCTGATTCAGTGAGTTTTATAAAATTTTTAAATTGTTTTATAAGCTGAAAATAAACAGCCAAACTTAAAATAAGCAAACAAAAAAATGAAAAAGTAACTAAAACATTATTACTTAGATTAATGTTGTTGAGTAGAAGAAATTTAGCTATAAAGCCAGCGAGTGGTGGAATACCAATTAATGAAGCTAGATTTATTAAATTTAAAGAAAAAAAAGTTTTAAAAAATTTTAAATGTCTAATAAGCTTAAAACTGTTGTAACTAAAATTACCGATAATAAAGGTAACGGTTAATATCAGTAATAGTAAGCTGCTAGTATAAACAGAAATAAAAAAGTATACAACTGAAATATCAAAATCTTTAAGCGTAGCATTAGCACAAATTAATTCTAATCTGCTAAAAATTAGTGTTATATTATCTACCATTTATAGTAATTTACGTGTGAATCGGAGTTTATTTATGAATTGAACATCCAAAAAAATAAATAAGGATGCACTAAAAAGAAACAGTTTTATCGTTAATTTTGGTCCACAACATCCAGCTGCACATGGTGTATTAAGGCTAATTCTACAATTAAAGGGTGAAGTTATTGAACGAACAGATATACATATTGGCCTTTTACATAGAGGTACAGAAAAACTAATGGAAGCCAAGCACTACGAAAAATCAATTCCGTATCTTGACAGATTAGATTACGTCTCAATGATGGCCCAAGAACATGCGTACTGTTTAGCAATAGAATACATAGAGAATAAAAAAATAGTAGATTGTACAACATCATTTATTAGGATTTTATTTGATGAATTAACGAGGATAATGAATCATTTTTTAGCAGTTGCATGCCATGCCTTAGACATCGGCAGCATGTCATCGATTTTTTGGGCATTTGAAGAACGAGAAAAATTAATGGAATTCTACGAGAGAGTCTCTGGAGCTAGAATGCATGCAGCTTTTCACAGGCCTAATACAACGTATATAAATCAAATTGACAAAAAACTATTAGAAGACATTCTTTTATTTATAAAGAATTGTTACTCAACACTTAACGAAATGCACAATATGTTATCTTATAATAAAATATGAAAACAACGGCTGATAAACATAGGAACCTATAATATAAAGGAGTGCAAAAACTACGGGTTAACCGGAGTAATGGCA
Source organism: Gammaproteobacteria bacterium (assembly GCA_044369355.1). Taxonomy (GTDB): domain Bacteria; phylum Pseudomonadota; class Gammaproteobacteria; order UBA1113; family UBA1113; genus VFKP01. The sequence goes on from JBIPMB010000295.1 coordinate 5,970, forward strand.
CGTTGTGTGGGTATAAAAAGAGACGTTAGACTAAATCATAGGGAATCATACTCTAACTATAGTCTATTAAAATTTAAAAGTTTCATATCATTTAATGGCGATTGTTACGATAGGTTTTTAATAAGGATGTATGAAATGAGTGAAAGTTTAAACATCGTCAATCAATGCGTAAGTTACTTAGTAAATAACCTTACTACTTCCAGCTTTACAAACGAAACAATTTTAAATAAAACAAAAGAAAAAAAGAAAAACTATTCATATCAGTATATGGAAGATTTAATCGAACATTTTATAAGTTGGCACACTGGAATAAAAATAGAATCCGAGTTTGTAAATACATTTATTGAATCTCCTAAGGGAGAATTTGGTGTAATTTTAGTAGCTGATAGCACATCAAAACCTTACAGGTGTAAAATAAGATCACCATCTTTTCACAATTTGCAATTTCTGCCAAAATTAAGCAAAGGGCACTTTTTAGCAGATTTAGCCGCTTTAATTGGAACAATAGATATAGTTTTCGGTGAAATCGATCGTTAATGCAAAAACGTTTAAATAAATTTATAGTAGAGCGAATTAAAAGGGTAAAATTTATAAAAGCTGAGTTAGCTCGGTTAATAGAAAATTCAATTGAACAAAATAAATATATTAATTATAAAACACAGTTGGGTATTTACTTTGCTAGAAGTTCAATCAACTCAAAATTTAGTATTTCTAATATGAAAATCTATTGCCCTTTTATAGCAAGTAGTAGGAAAGTGCATAGAAAATATCGATTATCTCGATTCGCATTTAACAAACACGCAAACACAACAAGAATTCCTGGTTTAATGAAACGCGGTTGATAATGCTCGTATTAAATAACAACTCTGAGAATAATATATTAGTAAACGTAAGTAGCGAATACAATTATTGATGTATTGATTTATCAAATGAAGTAAATAATCAAATAAACTTTAAAGAGCTCGAATCTAAAAGCTCGGTATTAATATTACCAGTACCTAATTACAGTTTTAAGATATCAAGTAATACAAATTTTAAAGTAAACAAAAAAAGTAAAAATAGCTCTACTAGATCCTTAAAAACTAGTTTACTAACAAAATATATTTGAAATTTCAAAAAAGTAAGATATCATGGGAAAGGCTATAAGATAAGAAAATGCAACAAGTTATCAAAACTAACCTGTAGATTTGGAAAATCACACTGAACAAAAGTATTTTTTAATAAAAAACATATAGTAGTAAGAAGAACAAAAAAAAACACATATACAATTTTTACATTAAAAAAAAAAAATTTTTCTTCTTTAAAGGGATTAATACTATCTATAAAAGGAATTAACAGGTATACAAAGAGAGGCGTAAGGTTATCGAGGCAAGGTGTAAAAAAACGTTTTGGAAAAGTTTCACAAGCATCATCAGTTTATAAATAATTTACATTAGTGAATATAAATAAACGTAGGTAACAAGAATAAGCATGTTTTAGGAATTAGTAGTATATAGATAGATTACAAGATAGGACACCCGTAGCAGTCCTAATAACACCTTGTTTTAACAATGTTTTTGTTATTTTAGAAGAGTTTGAATTTAGTCCAACCTTAAATAAATACGCACGTTTTTTCGAGTTGCCACCAACAGCAAGTTTTCCTCTAAATTCTAATTTTAATCCACCTACTCTATAGAAATTCATATATACTTTCGGGAAGATTGTAATCAAGTAGCACCATAATCTAAACAAAAGCTTGTGTTTACTATAGTGCATGTGCTCGAAAGTGTCAATTATTGCATACATCACCAACTCTGGATCTTTAAAACGCAAAAAGGATAGCACAATTGCGATCAATCTAGAACCGACTCTCGTTCTCTTTAAAAATCTAAAGGAATTAACCAGCAGTAAACCCTGTTCTTTTAAAAATGGTAAGGGAATATAAGACAAGTAGTTATTTGTGATAAATATTAACTTTTCTCCGAAAATACTGGACACGTACTCCTGCTGCATTAATCTAAGATAACCTAAGTTTTTAAAGATTAACTGACCCTGTGTAACTTCTGTTTCAAAGTGAGAGTAAGGTAATTTATTAATTTTTGAAATGTTATCATATAGTGATAATACGTTAACCGGTGTACTGTCAGCAGATAGCAAATAATTTGTTACATGCAATTTCTTATTATTTTGAATGTTTTTTGAAATTAAAACTTCTTGGTCAAACTCTTCAGTAGCTTCATCTAAGATCATAGTTTCTGACATAATAGAGTAGTTATTCACGAAAAAACTAAAGTTGCTTTCAGTAAATAATAAATTTAAATAACTAGTTGAAAAATAGTTATCATAGTAATAGTCATCGTGAATACATTTTTGTGGGTAAATTCAGTGATTGCTTGGGTTAGATTTAAGGTACAAAAAGGTTAAGTAAAAAAGATTTAGTGCTTCAAAACAAAAGTTATTAAAAAAAGATTTTTCTAATTTTACCAGTATCTGCAGTAATACTTTGAAATTTAATATTATAGAAAAAGTTGAGTTATATTTCTTTTCTTGTACAGTTAAGTGCACACCGGATGTCATTGAAAAATGCAAAAAGGTGGGATCGAACCACCGACCTTCAGATTTTCAGTCTGACGCTCTACCAACTGAGCTATTTTTGCAACAATTAAATTATAGTAGCAAAAAAAAAAATACTGATAAGATAAAACATTATAAAAGAAATGTAGATGTAAATAAAATTTTTTCAATTCATTAAAGATAATTGGTCTATTCTATATCTGGGTAACGTACCACGCACAATAATCGCAATAATACAGATTAGACACGTTTTAAATATAAGCATCGCCATAATACCCCTTCATTCCTGTGCAGTTTTCTTATAAAAAGAATACGATTGCAGCAAGTACGAAAGAAAGGAATACAAATGTTTCAATTAACGCAAACCCCATTAAAGTTGTATTAAACAAGTTTTCGACTTCTTCAGGATTTCTAGAAACAGCTAAATTATAACAAGCAAATAAAATTCCAGTAGCTAAAGCAGCACCTGCAATTGGCATCATACAAAATCCGAAAACTAATACTTTAGCAGCTAAAACGATTAACATAACTATTGTTTATCGATAAGTCCTGCATAAGTTTTAGACTTTAATATAGCAAACTTTGAAGACTCTGGTTCTATTAAAAAAGAAGTTAAAATAGTACCATAACTATTTAAAATATGTAAGTTTTCTATTTTTACAAGCAGTGAAAGTCACCGAATACAAACAGCCGATCGTTGCGCTGGCAAGACGTATCTGTACTCTACTGAGTATTTTTTACGTAGTTTGCTTTTTTTTTGTTTTTTTGTTTTTACATTTTTACAGATTGGTTTTACCATAGGGAGGTTTTGCTCGATTCGTCACAAAAACGCTCTATTGACATCTTTAAACAACTCGTAGGAGTCATATAAACTTTTAAACTCACTGAAATCATATTTTTGAAAGTTCATCGAAGTCAAAAAATCAGAAGGTACATTCACCTTATTGTATGCTCTTAAAAAGTATAAATAATATAAATTGAACGTTTTAGTAGCTCGCATTTTATTACCATCTAAAGTAAACATACCAGCCATTCTTGAGGAAACTGTAGACTGTAATCCAATAAACCTGTTTTTGTAAGCAATTGCTGTGCTTAGTAGATTGAGTTTTCTCAAAGTTAAAAAATTTAATAAAGTATTATTATAAGCACATGGGCTATAAGCAACAGATACGTATTCTATAGATTTTCGTGTATGTAATCGCTTTGCTTCTGTTTTTATAAATTTTTTTAAAAAAAATATATGTTTAGAGGAACTCATAAATTTAGTTTAATAAATACATATACAACAGCGTTGTATTAACCACAGAACTTAAAGCAAGAACTACTGAAATATTATCATTATTATTATACAAAATAAAAAGAGTCACTATAGCCAAAAAAAACAAAATAATTATAAGTACTTTGGAAAAAAGAGCAAATAGAATACAATAGTGCGCTTTTAAAAATAAAAAGAATTGGATGTAAACTAGCATAGTCAAGATCGTAAATACTACGATGGATTCGTACTTTAAAAATTTGTATAATTCTGCTTTTAACATGTGTAAACCAGCTATACCAAATTTTATGCCTAAAGCGATTACAAAAATGTTTCCATGTTTTATAAGATTTAAGGAGGTACTATGTACTAGTGTTAATTCGGAATACAAAGTAGTGTTTACAGCAGTAACTGTGCTTAGTAAATAGTATACAAACAGAACTGTAGTTAAAAAACTAGATCAAAAATAAAGAAGTAATAAATCCACACTTTTAGTTTTCATTTTTTCCTCCTTATCGTAAGTTAATCCAAAAAATTGAAAATAAAAAGAATACCCGATTAATTCAATTAAAAAGATGTACATAAACAAGTTATTAGAGAATTCTAACATCCGCAATGACAGTAACAAGTAGCTTACAGGCAGCAAACTAAAATTTATAAGCTTGTAATTGAATCCTGGAGTACTACTAGCTGATGACAAAAGTATTCATGCAGCCATAAGCGTGGCTAAAAAAAAAAAACTTTCAGAAGTTCAAACTGAACGCTTGCTCGAAATCTCATAAAATATAAGGGTTATCAATGCAGCACGTGTTGTGTCAATGGATATAAAAGGCAACTGCGCTTGGTATATTGCTTCTCTAAATGTACTTAGATCTAGTCTAGCAGGTAATTGAAAATTTATTTGAAGTGTGTGATTTTTTATAACAACTAACGTGGACAGCATGGCATACAAAGTGTACATATACATGCAAAATATAATGTTATAACTAGATGTCGCCATAATACATTTAACGCTTATAAAAAGCGGTATAAACTAATTCTCTTGAGTCAAGAACTGCTCGTATTGATATCTTACGTTTTAGAACTACTTTGGGAACTGTACGCTTAATTACATAATTTTTTTGTGATGCAAATAACAACAGTAAAGCGTGTATAGGAAACCGTTTTACTGTTCGAACTGTTAAAATTGCAGATTTGTTGTAACCACTATAAACTCAGTTTGCTCATATGTCTCTCATTAGTAATTGTTATACTATTATAAATGTAAAACTAACTTGATGAGTAATTTTTATAGTGCTAACAGAAGCAAGCGCAGTAAATGGTAAGCCCTTTATTATTGCTTTATTTGTGCTAGCTATAAATTTATTACAGTGGCTATAATTCATACTGCAAGAGTCGGAGTCTGGTGTAAACGTAGTGCGAACCAATTGGTTCCAAGTATTAAATTGCTGACGTCCGACTTTAAAATGTTTTGGTGCTCTCAGAGATACTATTAGTCCTTTTTTAGGTTTATTTTTCAAGTAAGTTTTTATACGACTAGCATGAAATTTGTTGTATACTTGAGTATCGAAATTAAATATTTTCACTGACGTGTGTCTATTTTCATTTAAGGTAATAGCAAGCAGCTTAATATTACAATTCAAACCCAAACAATTAGTTTAAAGTTACGTAGCATAGGTAACAGTAGAAAACAAGATTAATAACGTATAATACTAGTCAGCATGACTTTTGTTACCATTTTGTATTTATAACTTATAATTTGTTTAAGTCTATAAAGAAATTCTACTCTGTAATACCGGAACTCTAAAATAGTTTTGTTTTTACCTATAACGGTCGCTTTTCTTAGATATTTGCCCTTACCAGAGCCCATACGTGAGTTCTTTGATTTTTTACTAAACTGGACATTTTTACCAAAACGTACTCAATACTGTTGTTGGACTAATCTTATTTTATGAGACCTGCGTCTTCTACGTTTTAGAAGTAGTCGTATATACTTAAAATGAACGTTTTCTATAATTGTTTGTCGATAAAGCAGCAGTCCACTATAACCGAATACTAAGTTTTTTTTTACGTGACGCCTTTTTATCCTATTTTTTTGTAATGTACTTCTGATTTTATTTTTACATTTTACTAAACTCAAATTTTTTTTTAGTTTAGACAGTATTTTAATTTCAGTCTTCGTTTACTGTCTTTTTAAGTAGAATTGGTAGAGTTTATTTAAAAATAAAATAGAACGGGTAGAGAATTAAAGTATTAATAAAAATACCAAAGATAAAAATGCTTAAAAAGTCAAAAATCACGGAATTGCTATCTGTAAAATTTGACAAGTTAAAACGATCTAATACAAATGTAACGGGATAAAAACTTGTTTCAACAGTGTATTCTTGCTGTAACCAGTCTTCAAAGTCATACTCAGAGTAAGTTTCACTTAAAATTGTAATAAAATCGAAATAATAAGTTAAGCCAGTTCAACTGCTGTACGCAAGTATTTGATTGGCACAAATTTGCAATTCAGCCAAATTGCAACTAGCAGTGTAGTAAACAAAAAAAAATCTTGTATAGGGCTCCATAGTTAATGTAATGCTAATTACAAGAAGAAATAGTGTACTGTGGTAAATTAATTTTTTGTTTTTTAGATCTATACGAATAATTTTTTTTCCAAAAATAAACATAAAGAGTACTATAAGAACGATCAGTACAGATAACGACAAACCCTCAAATACAGTATTCATAAGCATAAAAAGTAGACAAACTAGTAGCATTAGATTCGTAATGCTGTTTACATACGCTTGAGTAAGGTTGACGACTCAACCAATAGGTCACGGTTGAACTAGTAAACTCCGTGTGTACATAGAAAGAATACTTAATACCGGAACTATAAGCTTAAACGCGAAGCTAAGATGAAACGCGGTGTATTTCATATCAAAAAAGGTATGTTTAGAATTAAATAAACCGAAGCGAATAAAAAGAACTGTAATAAAAGTTATGGTCATAAAAAGAATGAACGGCGTTTTTTTTACGAATTGGTAATGTTCATGGGCATTACGCGTACAAACAAGTACAAAAAAAAATAACAAAAAATCTACAGAGTCTCAGGTTCACCAACCATTTCAATTCAATTGTAAAAAACCCCAGTAGCCTCCACTTAACAACGCAACAAGCACTAAAACTACTAGAGTACTATTAGAGCTAAGTTTTAGTAAATAAAGTGTCCTAAACCGGTATATAATGATAAAAATATAAACAATAGACCAGTAAAAAACAAAAGGATGAAACACTATAAGTCCAGTAAATAGCTCTTCAATAAGTTTTGTAGTAAACAACCGTTCATGGACTACTTCGTCAATATTTATAACAAGCATAGTAAACCAAAAAACAGTGACAAGTACAAATGGTCGTTTTCAGAATGCGTAGTAGCTAGGAGAAAAAAAAAATACTTACTAAGACAGAGATAATTAATAAAAAGTTAAAGTGTCACGTATTCAGACTATGGGATAAATGCAGTCAGGTTTGAAACATGCTAGAACCCTCATTGGTTGAGTCTTTGAAACCTATAGTAAAGTAAAATAAAACTATGCCGTGCAGCAAAAACATTAATTTAATTTAAACACGTTCACTTAGTAATAGCCTTTTTTTTATATTCTTTTTGATACGTCTAATTTTTCTAAAAATCGTAGTATAATAGTTAACAAAACCGATATTTACATAATCGGGGATTCCCTCTTCGTTTAGCATTTCTAACAGTTTAAAGCTTTTTTTATTAAATGGTTTTAGTAAAATAAAATACAATGAATGGTTCTCAATAAGAGGCTGCAAGTATTCAAACGTAGCTTTCAAAGCTTTTTTAGATTTTTTTAAACTCTTTGTCAATAAGCCTTTTCTTTTTAGTAAAATACCAGCAGAAATCGTTCTAAAGTAATTACTAGAGTAGCCAAAAATGTAGGGTTTATACTGTTTTAAACTACTAGATAGTACTAACACGTTTCAATGCATGTGCGTAGGCAAGTTCGTAAAAGGGTGTTGCCCAAACCCAACATAAAATTTTAATAACTTTTTAAAAACAAGTGTTCGTTTGGTTGATCTTTTTAAATTTGCATTAAACTCATCACGGTGGGCTACAAACTTTGATAATGTTATATTTTTATAATGATTCAACTTCAATCTAGGGTTTTTACGTATAAAAGGGTTTATCAAAATCTACAACAACGGTTACCCAAGAAAAAAAAGAATTAATCCTATAGAGAATTCTAAAGCTGAGAATACTAAACAAAATAAAGGGATTGCTAACAGTATAGTTGAATCAGTAAAGAAGCCCAATACGCAACAAAATGTGTAAACTAATATTCAAACCAGCTCTATTACTAGCATAAAATTTAAAACATTGGCCGGCATCAATGAAAAAAAAAGTAAGTAAGTTAGTAGAAGTGCATTAAGCATGCAAATGAAATCAATCATTTTTAATTAGCAGTTACTATATTTGTTTTTATGTTAGAACTATATCTATGTTGTCTGTGTAATGACGAACTTTTATTTAAAAAGCCTCTGCGCGAAGAGTATTCAAGTAGTAGTTTACGAGTGTCCCGTAAATTTAAGATGTTCAAGTCAAATAATTCACTTAACTCTCTTTCCAGTCAAGTTGCATTGCAGTACACATTAGATACTGACTCGAGTTTGTTAGCATTACTTAATAATAGCAAGCGTATGCTAGCGTTCCATTTACTAAAAAAAAATAGATCTGTATAGTTCGTGTGTAAACTAGTATCGGCGTTTTGTCATACTGTTCTTTCAATAAGGTGGTAGTTTCCGACCCAAATTAAGTTTTTAAGATAGGCATTGATAAGCGGTATATCTGGTTGTAGTACTGAAGTGATGTATGTGTTGGGCGTCGCGATTTTTGATGTAAAAAAATTTATATTTATTTGCGGCATTAACATAAACAAATCAATTGGGAACGCAAACGGACTGTATTTTACTATTTTTTTATCTTTTGTTATTCAGTATAGTATTTTTATCCTTTTATC
>JBIPMB010000340.1:0-4375 GCA_044369355.1 Gammaproteobacteria bacterium
GGTCGAAACATTGGGCGACACGTTGGCGACGGGCTTGGAATTGATGGGGATTAAAGACGAAGAGGGAAACCAAATTGACATTAACCAAATCCTTGGAAAACGCGCCGATGACTTCATGAAATCGCTGTTAGGTGAGACGGTTTGGTTCAACACGAAACAGTCTTGGGTGTTAGCGAACCGAGCCTTGCAAGCGGCAACAAATATCACCTCAACGCTAGCCTCGATCATGGATTCCTCTTTGGAGGTGGGGCTATGGACTGCGGAACAGGTCGCCAAGATCGGAAACGGACTAAAAGCCGATGGTGTGGTTGAACGATTCCGTTGGCCGGACATGCCTGAAACCGTGCCGCGCGGTTATTCGTTGCTTAACAAACTAGAGGGGCTTGATGATGCAGCGTCAAGCGTGAATATGGTCGTTTCCGAGCTGAAATCAGTTCAGGAGGAGGCGAAGGATTTGGTTGAACAGCGTGACGAGTTCAAGAAAGCTGTGTCCGATGCTCAGAAAGGATTTGATGAGCTTCGTGAAGCCGTTGATGGCGACAGCGACCCCGGCGATATTACCTCGATCATCTAATGCCCACACCTCCAAATTTTTCGAGCTGGCGTCACTTTCACGGCGTCCTGATCCGCACCCATAACCCGATCGTCAAAGCTTATTTTGATAATTTGGAAGAGGCGGACAAGACTGATAATCGTGGGCAAAAAGTACCCTCGATCGGCCAAATTCGCACCGCCTGCACGATCCAGGTAAACGACTCCGCCATTATCGCGTCAGGTAAAATCGCCCTATTTTCCAATTACATGGCGATCCGGAACAATCAAGTTGATGTCGATTTTTACGCGATACCGATCGAGGATTATCACGAGAAAGTCCGATTCAAGCCTCAAGTGATGCTCTTGTTTCGCCAGCCAGCGAACAAAGTACCAGAGGGATTCCGCCCTCTTGAAGCTCAGATCGGATTCCGCTGGAGAAAGGACGATCCAAGGGAAGTCGATGCGCAATATCTAGCTCGCGATATCGATAGTATTTTTGGCTGGAAAACTAGCCCCTACGATTGGGAGCGCGGCCCTGTTATTTGCTCCTACACTGACCCACCAAAAGGCTACCGCTTAAAGATTTATGCAAAATCGGAGGATGAGGGTCGGCAAGTCGTAGAGAAGGTCTTGCAGATCCAGGACGACACGTTCGATCGCAATTTTTTCGCCTGGTCAAAGACGGATCGCGACTTACGGAGCGGACGGGATACTGAGAATATCTATGGTGAATATAGAAAATTGCCCCGCGAACGGCCTACGGGTGAGGTTCGTTTCTACCGTGCCGAGCTGAAAATCTGGGGCGTCAGACCCGACGTGACGCTCGTGGATTACTCAGGCCGCCGCTCCGATTTGCTCGATTAGTTAGCCAAAGCGTCCCAGATTGTTCGCCGACGCTTGCCAAACGCGGAAACCTATAGGTTTCCGTTGCCTCGTCTACGTAAAAATTCCCCAAAACTTACCCTTTTTCGGACGCTATCCCTCAGTTACATTTGCCTTATCCCCACTCTCTCCGGAGACAAATATGGCCCGAGCACGATTCGGCAAAGAAATCAGCGGCACGTACTATTTTTTCCTCGGTGATGAAGCCCTTTACACCGGCCTCGCAACCGAACTGGGATGGACGAAGGACGGCGGCGGTGATGGCCCCAAAGAGCAATTCAGCGGCTCGCGATATTCAACGCACCGGCAGCGCGTCACAGTGAGCGGTACTCGCACCAAGGCCACAGCGGGTGGCAACAAGCGATTCTCGGGTAGCTTGTGGTGTGCCACGGGCGAGCTAGAGGAGGCTCTCGCCCAACTCCCCGGCAAATCCTTCGGTGCAGTCGGCAAGATCGAACGGGCGTATATCAAATCTGGAGCCTTCTCGGTTTCTGGTTGATGATCGGCTCAGAGCACCTGAACCCAGGCAACTGGATTCTCGATCGGCGGATCGATCTATCGAATACAGCCGACTCAGGTTCGATCGATCCAGTGCGAGGAACAACCGATGCAGCGGCGATCGGCGTGGGCATATCCAGCCGCGACGCCGACCCAGATTGGAGCTTAGGCGCTTATCTGCACTGCATCGCCCCCGTCTCGATCGGTTCATACCCAGGGCTCTCATTCTTCAACGCTTCCCTGCTGCTGGGTTGCATCACCTTCGTTTCCCACCCGGCCCCGACTCTGATTTCGCCGTCAATTGAATGGCGGCTATCCTTCCCCCGGTGGCTGTATTCGGTGGAAATCGAGGTGTGGCGGTTCCTCTCACCGTAACCCCATGTTCGTAGACATCGCCGTGATAGGTGGATGCGTCACAGTGTTGGCATTTTCCTTCCACCTGATCCAAAAAACGATATCGGCTGTGATCGCCCTCGAACGCGACCTCAACCGCATTAGCACCAACCTGCAAAAGGTCGCGATCCGGCTATCCAACGTCGAACGCTACCTTGAGCGCAAGACCGAATTTATCGGCAGTGCCTTAGACACTGGAATCACCGAGGATCGGTTCTAATTTCCCGAGTCAAACTTCTTTCTATCCCTTCCTATCATGATCGCAATCTCTGATCTTTCGACCGCACTCCAAGCAAAAATCACCGGCGCGGCCAGCATCGAGCAATCGTTGTTCGTGATGTTTCAGATCCTTCAGCAAATCGAAAACACCCCCGCGAGCAACCCGGACAACCTGAACCGAATCAGCGTTGTGATCGCCGACAACGGAACGGCTACTTGCACGTTCAGCACCCCGACCACGAAGGATATTTCGTCCGGCGTGTTTGAGTCGCAGGCCGTGAGCTATTTGGTCGGCGAATAGGCTTCAATTTAGGCTAATTTTAGTGCAGGTCGGCTAAATGCCTAAATCCCCGAACCGACCGAATCGCTGAAACCCTTACGGGGCATAAAGCTGGTGACAAGATTTGAACTTGCGACCGGCTGATTACAAAGCAGCGTAGCCCGGATCAACAAAAGCCCCGAATCCATTGAGGTTCGGGGCTTTTGTGTTTTGGGGGATCTACAATTGATATATTCAAATTCGCCCAAATTCGCCCAGTATGCCCGGAAAAATTAGGCTAATTTTAGTACAGGTTGACGAAGCGATCGCCAAGCAAAACGCGGTTCTCAAGGCGGCTCGGATCGGCGTCCGTATACAGCGAGTTCACAATCGCCTCAGCCTGCGGGCAACCTTGCCACCCAGACCGGGAAGCAAGCGCCGATCGCCACATCAGCAACGACTAGCCCTTGGGGTACGAGCCACCCTCGCAGGACTACGATCGGCAGTATCTCAAGCAAAGCGGATCGCCGTTGCGCTGGATCGCAATGAATTTGAGTGGGCTCCATACCTTCGGATTGAAGATGAACCGGAATCTGTGGAGCCCGAATCGATACCGCCCGATGTCCCTCGAACCTTCGGAGAGGTGATCGCAGCATTCGAGCAAGATTATTTTGAGCGCCGATCTCGATCGCGTCAGTCGGGCTCGACCTGGCGAACTGAGTACGAGGGAATCTTTAAGCGGCTACCACTTGAGGCTGTGATCGATACCGCGATCGCGATTCAGCAGATCAAGGCGATCGCGCCGGATAGTCGCCAGCGGAAACGAGCGGTTACTGTACTGAGTGCTTTGTTTAAGTTTGCTGAAATTGAGGCTGATTTCAGCGCTTATCAGGGCAAGTACAGCCCTAAGTCTGTTGATCCGCGTGAGCTACCCAGTGATGAGACGATCGCACAGTGGCGAGATGCGATCGATAACCCTCAGTGGAGATATTTATACGGATTGATCGCGGCCTACGGGTTGCGACCTCATGAGGCGATGTATTTGGAGGTTGCACGCAGCCCGATCGCGAGAGTGACCGAGGGCAAGACGGGCGATCGCCAATGCCTACCACTGCATCCTGAATGGTTTGATCGGTGGGGCCTGAGTGAAGGCGATCGGCCAAATATATCGGGTCGTCACAATCGCGATTTAGGCGATCGCATTAACAAAGCGTTCAAACGATACGGCGTCCCGTTCCCGCCTTACGATTTGCGTCACGCCTATGCGCGGCGGGCGTTTGAGCGTGGTTTGGCGATCGACACGGTGGCTGAAGCGATGGGGCATGATGCTCAATTACATCGGAGAATTTACCGCCGCTGGATCAAGGCTGATACGTTTGAACGAATCTATCAGGAGATGATCAATGAGGGTTAAGCATCGGAAATTGTCACGAGGCTGGATTGTGTTCGGAGTGATTTTTTCGCTCCTGGCGTTCGGGCGAATCCGTACGATCTTGCAGGAGCCGGTGACGTTTGAGCAGTATCAACAGATCAATTGCGGTGATTCGCTTGAGACTGTCCAGGCGCTACTGGGTCGGACTGGATCGGCAA
>JBIPMB010000171.1:0-4371 GCA_044369355.1 Gammaproteobacteria bacterium
TATTTTCCATTACCAGTGAAATTATATCGATTTCAATGAGTTAGAAGCTTATCTTTTTTCGCCGAGAATTGCTGGATATTGATTGTAAGCCCTTCTAACACCGTTATTTCCCTTCATGCACCGCTGCAACCAATGCTTGCACGTTTTCTATGGGCGTGTGTTGCTCTATGCCGTGGCCTAGATTCACGATTAGGCCTGGATGTTGTCCCCACTCGTTTAATAAGGTTTTCACTGCTGCCTGTATTTTTTCAGGGGTGGAAAATAACAAAGCGGGATCTAGATTGCCTTGTAAACATACTTTTGCGCCTACGCGTTTGCGTGCTGTGCTTAAGTCTGTAGTCCAATCTATGCCTAAAGCATCAGCGCCACTGTCGGCCATCGCTTCTAAGTTAACCGCCGCTCCTTTGCTAAATAGAATAATAGGTGTATTCGCTGTATGCGGATCCGCTTTTAAATTAGCCACTATTTTTTGCATAGTCGCTAAAGAAAAAGATTGATAATAGGCTGGTGTTAATAACCCACCCCACGTGTCAAATAACATGACCACATTTACTCCCGCTAAGATCTGACCTTTTAAATAGGCCGTAGTGGCTATTGTTAACTTTTCTAATAAGGCTGTTAATACCTCGGGCGCTTGATACGCCATTTTGCGCGCATTGATAAAATTCTTGTGACCGCTACCTTCTATCATATAACAAGCCACCGTCCATGGGCTGCCTGCAAAACCAATCAAAGGTACACTGCCGTGTAATTCTTCTTGAATCATGCGTACGGCTTCTAAGACGTAGTTTAAGTCTTCTTCTATTTCTAGCGACGGTAAGGCTTTAACATCGCGTAAATTTTCAATGCGCTTTGCAAATTGCGGGCCTTCGCCTTCTGTGAAAGAAAGACCTAAGCCCATGGCGTGTGGAATGGTTAAAATATCGGAAAATAAAATAGCCGCATCCAAATCAAAACGGCGCAAGGGTTGTAATGTGACTTCTGTAGCCAATTGCGGCGTTTGACACAATGTCATAAAATCGCCGGCTTTGGTGCGTAAAGCACGATACTCTGGTAAATAACGTCCCGCTTGGCGCATCAACCAGACTGGAGGCACATCAGTGGCTTGTCGTTTTAATGTTTGTAATAGGCGGGTATTGTTGTATTTGGTCATTTGATTATTCTCGCTTTGTTTTAAAAATTATATTCTGCGCAATTGTTTGAGATGGGCGGCTCACGAGCCGCCCCTACAGGCTCTACGCTACTTCGCCGCTACCACTGTCAAACTAGGGATCTGCGCAAAAGAACGTACCCAAGGCATATTCTTTTGTACTGTTGCTGGCAATTGTTTCAACTGCGTGTGTGCCTCTGCAGAACTATTGTATTGCCCTAACGTCGCAATATACCAATCTTGGTTGTCTTTTATCGTACGTATATAATGCAAATTTTCCGGTAAACCGCTGCACCGTGGTTTTGCTTGTTGCGTCCACAATTGGCAAACTGCTTTTTGTACGGAAGTTAAATCGGTACCACCCGCAATTTGTATGGTATACCCTTGTGTTTTAAAAGAAGCAGCGGGAGTTGCTTTTTTCTGCACAGCCACTGGAGCAGAATTATTTTTTTGCTGAGGCTTAGCCACTACAACCGGCGTTGCAACGGCGGCAGGTCTAACCATTGCAGCAGGCGTTGTGCTTACAGCCGGCTCCGCATTCGCGACCGCTACAGGCGCTTCAAGTCCAGGTACATCATCATTGGCTATAGGTGTTGTTACAGGTGCATCGTTGGCAGCAGGTGTTACAGTCGTCGTTGCCACTACCGTATTATTCATCATCGGTTTGACAACAGTTTTAACCCACTGCCCGTCTTTTTCTACACTGATGACTTCACCTTTACTCACATCAACTGCAGTAGGAGTGGGGTCGCCTAAATAAACCCACCATCCCATGCCAAATAATGCTATAACCAATACTGAGGCTATTAGCCCTTTGTATCCTTTCTTTTTGTCGTCTTTCTTAACGCTGCGATTTTCCGCTATGTCCATTTTCTTCCTCTGAGTCATGTTGTGCGGAGCACGCGCTGCTACGGGTTCCTCCGTAGGTCGTAAAGCGGTCTGCTTTTTCTTCACGAATCGCGGCAGTATTTTCCTATTTGGCGCCACACCGCGGCGTTTTGTTTCCAATATATCAACTGCCATCACCACTAACCGCGCCAATATCCCTTTAGAGTCGTGGCTCAATTCTATTAATTGCGTTTTAGAAAAAGGCATCACACCTCTGTAACCCGCTTGTCTTAAACCATGTTTGATATAGTTGCTCACTTCTTCTTCGTCTAAAGGTTGCAGTATTATTGTAAAACTACTGCCGGTATTCCAATCGGTATTGGCATTGGCAGAATTGACACACAAATGTTCCAATTGCAATCTGCCTGCCAATAAAATACTTAAGCTGTGTTCTGCTTCTTCTAATTCTGATACTACATCTAATATAAAACGTACTGTTTCTGCAGGAAGTTCATGTGCGTCGTCGATGATCAATAAAAAACGCTGATTGGATTGCGCCAATTGCACTAAACGCGGACGCAAGATAGACATAAAATTATCGGCACTATCGTCTAGTGCCAAATGTTTTGCTAACAGGCCTTTGATCATGGCAACCGTCACGCCATGATCACCCTGCATTTCACACAAGCCTATAGTGGCTTCTGAGCCCGGTAAAGCGACATTTTTTTTGAGCGCATTTAAAAAAGTAGTTTTGCCTACACCCGACACACCCAATAGCAATAATAGATGTCCACCTTCGCGCACCAATTCTTCCAATAATTTGAGTTGTTGGCGTTGTTTGACGGTTAAGAATGGATTGGTACGACTGAGATCGATAAAAGGCTTACGTTTAAAGCCCAAGGCTTGCCATTTATCTACTACTTTCGACATATTACACGCAGCTCAAAATATCATTGACCACCGCACGGATGCTGCGATTATCGGTTACAAAAATATGATCGGCAATTTCGCGATATAGCTCATCATAATTGACTGCTATATCTCGCAACACCGCTTCCCTATCCGTGGCTTGCAGCAACAAAGGGCGCTTTTTATCTTTTTCGGTGCGTTCTAATTGTTGATCCACCGTGGTTTTTAAATAAATCACCAAGCCGCGTGCTGCCAAATGGGTGCGATTCTGTGGCTCTATGACCACGCTACCACCCGTGGCCAACACCACACCTGTTTGTTGAGTTAATTCATCCACCACCGACATTTCGCGCTGCCTAAAGCCTTCTTCTCCCTCTACATCGAAAATCCAGGGAATATCCACACCTGTACGAGATTCGATCACTTCATCGGTGTCATAAAACTCTCTTTTCAGCTCTCTAGCCAACATACGGCCTACGGTGGTTTTACCCGCACCCATAGGGCCTATTAAGAATATATTTTGCGTTTTTTTCATCATTTAATCATCGCGCCAGCATTATCAGGTTGTACAATCTTAGGAGTAATAAAAATTAACAATTCTCCGCGAGAATCCGTCACTTTAGTGCTCCTAAACAGGGCCCCCACTACAGGAAGGCTGCCCCAAAATGGTACGCGCAGAATAGAATGGGTCTTTTCTTGACGATAAATACCGCCCAAGACAACCGTTTCACCATTAGCCACCCGTACCTTGGTATCAATTTTACGCGTTGTAATCGCTGGAGTTCCTTGTACGTCCAACGCCGTATTCGGTTTATCCTGATTAACCTTAATAGCCATAATAATATTGTTGTCCGGCGTGATATGTGGGGTAACATCTAACTTTAATGTTGCTTGTTTGAATGCCACCGTCGTAGTTCCGCTGGAAGCAGTTTCTTGGTAAGGGATTTCTTCACCCGCCTCAATGAACGCTTCCTGCTGATCAGCCGTAACCAACCTCGGGCTAGATATTAACTCACCTTGGCCTTCCGATTCAAGGGCCGATAGCTCTAAGTCCAAAAGATAACCATTTCCCAAATTGGCCAAGGCTATGCCCATGCTAGCGGCTTGACCGGAGCTGGGTTGTGCAGGCAAATTGACGTTTAAACGCGATAAAGGTGATACATTCGTCGTATCAAAGGCCGATTTGCCTGTAGCTAAGTTTTGTTGGATACCACTCGCCCCTTCTAAAGTACCGCTTAAATGATCAGCTTTGGAAATTCCCCAACGTATGCCCAAGGTACGCTCAAAATCTCTGGATACTTCAACAATGCGTGCTTCTATCAATACTTGTTTCACAGGCAGGTCTAATTTTTCAATTAATGCCCGTATCTGATCAATCGTTTCAGAGGTGTCATTTAGCAATAGTGCATTAGTGCGTTTGTCTACGGTTACAGAGCCGCGATCTGATAATAAACTATTCGATTTATCTTTTATAATAGATACCA
>JBIPMB010000215.1:0-2975 GCA_044369355.1 Gammaproteobacteria bacterium
GCCTCTCAAAGAGAGGCTTAACACACTCAACAGCGAAGGAACGTAATGATTTATTATAGAAATTGTGCAAACCAAAAAAATAGCAGGAGGTTGCTTAGCCTCTTGAAATTTAAAAGACATAAAAGAATTCGTGCTTCGCTTTGCGAAGCCAAGCAAAAGAGGGGCTTTCCAAAGCAAGCCATAAAAGTGAAACGTGAGCCAGCTTGTTTTTTTTTAAAAAAAGAAAAACTACTTACGTGTAAAGTTAGCCCTCTTGTGCCCCTCCGGGGCACAGAGGGGATCTCGCAGAGAACCAGCGGCACAAAAAAAGCTTGACCTAAGGCCATTCTCAAGTTTGCTGCGATGGCCAAAAAAGATATGAAGGGTCTCACTGAGGGGCGCGTTGCGGACATTGCAGAGTATTTGTTTGAGCACGTAGGCTCTTTCATTCAAAAAAAAAAATATAAAATTAATTCATATTTATTTATTTATTTATCTAAGCTACCTCGCAAGTATGTGTGCCGTCTCTTTGAGACGCGTAAAGAAATTTTACGTAGATATTATACGATGCCTTTGCGACTATCAATGAGTCGTTTTGTGAGCAGCAGGGTGTTACGTTCGTATTACCGAAATCTTAGTCATACGAAAATAATGAATCTCCGCAAAAAAGTTAGCCGGGCACCTTTACATGGTCCAAATGGAATGATGCGCTTTGCGCACTTGGCTCAGCGTCAACACGCACAAACGCCGGGCGCCGCCAACATTCGACATATTCCAACGGCCTCGCAAAGTGCGGCAACAAACAAAAAAGAAGGCGCAGAGCGAGCAAAAAGCTTTGTAATGTGTTTAGAACGGAGACTGGATGTTTCCTTATTACGTTTACTACATTTCAAATCACTCTATACTACAAAACGTGCTTCATTTGGGGGCCCCACCGCCAGAAAACGCAAGGCAAAGCCAAATATATATAGACGGGGCACTTACCGAATCAAATGACCCGGATCTTCTTTTTCTTCTTTACAAATACAACAGTTTATCGGTCATGGCCGTATCAATGTAAATGGTAAAAAAGTCAAATCAGGGAATATTCAAATTGGGATAGGAGATCAGCTTAAACTTAAGGGTTTCGTCGAAGCCGGGAATATCTCTGGCGATTCACGCCAATCGACAATGCTATTGCGGCGCGTGAAACGCCATAATTTTATGAAGCCAGGCGATCAGTCAGGTTCTGAAGGATTGTATAGTTACATTGAAGGCCTAAGAATCAGACGTTTCACAGAAGCTTTCTATATGACTTATAGAAACATGCATCTTATTGAAAGGGGCGCCCTCTTCGATAGACCAACAGTTGGCTTGGCCCACAGGGTCAAGCCAAACGTTGAAAATCATGTTAAACCTATATTCGATGCGATAGGCTATAATCAATCGATATATCTTTTATGGCCTGTAGTTACTCTACTCAGAGCGGCCTCTTGAGGACCTACAGTGAAACGAAATGTTCTTCAGTTCGGTGCCGCCTCCGTAGGAGGCAGCCGTAAAACAAAATATATAGAAGATAAATTGAAATGGCGTAAGTTACAAAATTTCTTAAGATGAAAACGACTTCAAAACAATTCTTTTTCTCGGCGTGTACCGACGAATAAGCTCGCCAATACGGCTGCCTCCTCCGGGGCCCCAACATCCATCCCGAATCAAGTTATACGTCTTTATAGCCAGAATCCCTCTTGGCTATATGGCGCGTTCGCTAAGCGAACGCATTGTTATGCTTCTATTGTATATGGAACGCGCATATGTAAATGAGTGAAGCCTCAGCGCGGTGCCTGCGCGCGCAAACGCTCTTTTTATGAAAATGCGCTAAAGAGTAAAACACAATTTTTAGAATTAGAATTAGAATTTTTTCAACTTGTGTATCAATATTATAAGGGTTAGTCGCGCGGTCGCCGCGATTGACTTTCTCGTCTGTGGTTCAACTCTAAATCGTCACGGTTCTTTCGTGGCTCTTCATGTGCGGGTCTCTTTGAGACCCCCCGCATGGAGAGCCCAAACGTTGGTGCTGGGCGAAGTCCATCAATACACAGACCTATCCATTTTGCCATGCAACAACCTAAAAATAGAAAATATAGAAAAGATCAAAAGGGAGTGTCGCGCGGCAACGCCCGGACCAGTCTAGCAAGAGCGCATCGTTTGGCCCCCTTTGGGGGCACTTATGGGTTAAAATCTCTCCAAGCTAACCGTTTAAAAGCTTCTCAAATCGAGGCTGTTCGCAGGGCCATCCTGCGAAAACTAAGAAAAATAGGTCAGATCTGAATACGTACTTTTCCTTATAAACCTATAAGCAATAAACCAACAAAAACACGTATGGGTAAGGGGAAAGGTAATGTCCAATATTGGGTATGCCCGGTCAAACCGGGCCAAATTCTATTCGAAATAAGGGGCGGTATTTCTAAAGAAGTAGCAAAAGAAATTTTAAGTCTAGGCTCACAGAAATTACCAGTCCTTACTAAATTTGTAACATATGAATCGGCCCCTGCCGGCCGTAGGCCGGCCGCCTAAGACAATGCTTTTTGGAGGTCCTGCTTGAAGTGGCGATTTCTTTGATTGGCCTTGGTATCTCTTTAACACGTGGCTTAGCCACATCGCAGCTCGCAAAACGGCATGTCACAAAAGGTGACAAGATTGCTTTGCGAGGTCATAGCACAGTTTAATCCAATAGCGTTATATGTGAATCCTTATTGAGATGGCCCTACGGGCCGTACTTATTATTGTACCTTTGTTGGTGGCCGTAGCCTATTTTACTCTTTTCGAGCGTAAAGTTATAGCTTCGATGCAACAACGAAGAGGTCCTAATGTCGTGGGTTTTTTTGGTTTATTACAACCTCTTGCTGATGGTTTAAAATTACTATTAAAAGAAACGGTTTTACCCAGTAGTGCTAATTTAGCTATGTTTATAACTGCTCCAATTATTACTTTTTTGTTAAGTTTAGTTGGTTGGGCAG
>JBIPMB010000172.1:0-4362 GCA_044369355.1 Gammaproteobacteria bacterium
ACACTTACCTAACAGTATAATTCTTAAACAATTTGTTCGGATATGCCAGCTTTTCAGAACTATATTGTACCTTATTGTGTCTAAAAACGCAAATTGTGTTTTATCCTCACGAGAAATGCCTCCTTAGTGGCTTTTCATCGATACCATGCCGCCCCAAGCATCACAACAACACAAAGGGCGGTCTTACAATCATAAGGATTTGTAACTACATAATAGCGCAACAACTCGCAGAATCTTCTACACTTTTAACGGTGGGATCTTCTTCGTCGCGACGAAAACTACCATATCTTCCCTGCTGACCACTTGCCTGTTGCTCTGAATCAGACTGTATTAATAACATATTTGGATCACAATCATCATTACGCAATGAGGTTTTTTCATAGTTTTGTCGTGTCTTTCTTGAAAAGCTATAAATATTACTACTTAGCCGCGACGGATCTGCAACAGTATTGCTGTTTCGTTGCCCCTCTATCAACTTTATAACTTGGCCCCAATTATCCATGGTAATACTGGGGTTATCATCGCCTTCTGTGGCTTCAGCCAATACACTTTTTACAATATCGTCACCACAGCTATCGAGTAGCAGCATAGCCTTACCTACGGGCACATCTACTTCTAATCTACGCAGATACAATTGGCTGCCATTGAAATTTTTCAGTACCTCTTTTAAATCTGCATCTTTCGAGAAAAGATGACCATATCTTAATAAGAAAACATTTAATACCGCGATAATACTGCCGCGACCATTAAAGAAATCGCTGTTAATAAAACCACATACTGCAGTCACCCAGCGGATAACCTCGGTGGTAGTGTCTAAACCCCACTGCTCCCAATATCCAAAGGTAATCGCATTTAAGACAGGCGAGGTCATCGCATAACACGTTGCCGCATTCGTGAACCCCGTAAAGGCACCCAGAACACCGAGTAAAACTGCCATGGAAGGGGCTACTATAGGAAAGAAAGGATAAACATAGATCTCATTTTTTATAAAATTCAAAACACCCTCTTCAGAGCCAATAGAAGCGATTGTTCTATACAGATCTGAAAAACCGCCTTTACACGATAACCGCATTAAATTACCAAAAGCCACAATAAAAAATGCCGTGGTTACATCATCGCAGGCAACACCTAGAATACTCGGAAAGCTTCTAAACAGCGGGTTCACAAAAAGCCCCGTGCTGCCAGCATATCCCATCATGCCTAGAAAAGAGATCATTGTTCCGCCAACAATAACCACATCTAATCCCCTGCCATAAGATGGCGCCTGATTTTCTAACACCTTTGTTAATAATGCACGGCTGCCTGCAGGAATTTCATCAAACCCTAATTGTGCAATTTTATATTGATAGACTTTAACTCTAGTCAGCATGATTTCGTGCATACGACTTAACAGCGACAATTGCTCTGCGTTAAGACCGCCGCTCACTTCTAACTCATTGGGAGTAGATCTGCCTAAGCCCAACATAGAAGGTACCGTTCCAAAAGCCAATCCTAGAAACGCCGTGATCGTTCCACCCCATTTTATCAGCGAATTAGAATTTGCAAGCACGTAATACGCTAATCCCCCTATAGGAACAGCGGATGCGAGTCCTGCTAGCGCTCGCAGAAAATATTCAACCTTACCTCTAGGGGTCAGCTCTAAAAATTCTTTTTCTAGTTGACTAGAAGATTTCATATCCTGGGCAGTCGTCACACCCAATCCCGCTAAAGGCAATGCGGATAGCGTTAAGCCGGCTGTGCCCAAGAAGGTTCCAAGATCAATTAAGGCTTTATCATTTCCTAAAGTTTCTTCAACAAATGCTTTTACTCCGAAAAAGAAAAGAGCTGATCCTACAAAAGAAGTCAATGTGATAACAGCTCTGGTGGCATGCTCTGGGTAACTTGTATCAGAGCAACGTGTTATACATTCAGCCAGAAAATCGTTTGACTGTTGTAAATAATCTGGTATAGTGATCTGTTCATTATCTTCTACATCACTCACCATACCATGTAATTCTTCAAACCTTGAACTCATAATTATTTTTCCTTATATTAATTTTATGATTATGCACGATACAGCCGTGCTGGCTGTTCACACACTGTTTAATTTTTTAATCTCGAGAATTTGGCTAGCTGTGTAGCCCTGAAAAAGAAATGAAACAAAAATGTTGTTGATTTATTTTTGTCGTCCATCACTAAAAACCATTATTAGTATATATTATGAGGTCGATGTTAGCGAATGTTTGTTATGGTGTCAATACTTTTACAATAAAAAACCACTCCCATTTCATTGGCTGCGGCCAATTTATCTGCATGATAAGCATAACCGACCACGGCGACCAGCTCATCCTGCATATAAATCAGTGGGATACGCGCACGTTGCCAGGGCGGCACGCCCCATTCTTGAAAGAGTTTCTTCAATGGATGTGAGCCTACCCTGCCTGCGGCATGAAAACGCTCGCCTTGTGTACGAAAACGCACCACGCAATCCGCCACATGGGCTACAGCCAAACCCTGGCTTAATACGGTTTCGCGACGCAACACCATATCGTCTATAGGCAATAGCGCTTCATCCTGTGGCCACTGAAACTCCCCTCTACGTGGCACGATGTCTTCCGCAGACAAAGCATACAAACGATTGTGGTAAGCGCTTAATACCACATTGTGCCACTGCACTAGCGTATGATGATCGTGCCTTTGCTGGTACACCAAATGTAAGACTTGTTGCATATGCGCCTCTGTAGGCAATGCCAAACCCTGCTCTTCCAACCATAAACGCAATACTGCACTGCATTCATAAGGCGGCAAGGCAGCTAATTTAGTTTTATCTAAACAATTCTTTTGTTCAACTCTACACTGAGCTAAAATGTCTTGCCACAAGGGTTCTGCCCACTGCACCATCTGTGCTGATAGATGCGCGCTGCGCGCTAAGGTTCTAGCATAACTGGGCCAACGTTGACGCAATACGGGTATGACTAGCTGACGCAAATAATTGCGATCATAATTGATATCGTCATTGCTTAAATCATTGATATGTTCTAGTTGATGCAATTCTGCATACGCTTCTATAGTCGCACGCGTTACCGTTAAAAATGGTCGATAATGTATTATTCCCATTTTAGTTTCAATTTGCTGCGGCATCGCGGCTAAACCCTTGGGTCCTGCCCCCCGCAATAATTGTAATAATACCGTTTCAGCTTGATCATCTTCATGATGCGCTGTTAATAATACATCGCCTGCCGTTAAATGAGAAAAAATAGCTTCATAACGCAACCGTCTGGCATTCGCTTCTATACTACCGCCTTTGGGTAACTGTACATCCGCAACATATAAGGTTACATCCCAACGCCGGCACAGATCGGCACAAAATGCTTGCCAAGCGTCGGCTTGTGGTTGCAAATGATGATTAACATGTACCGCGATAATGGGTAAAGACGTTTTGAGTGTATGACGCAAAAAATGCAATAAAGCGACTGAATCCACACCACCACTCAAGGCCACGCACCAACGCTGGATGGCCTTATCTTTTAACGGTGCTAAAAAGGCCTCTCTAGTGAATAACACGTTGGCCATATGACATTAAGCGTTCATAGCGTTCTGACAATAACTGATCTATAGGTTTTTTAGACACCCGGTCTAATTGTAAAATGAGTTCCGTTTTTAAATGCTGCGCCATTTCATCGATATGTCTATGCGAGCCACCCAGGGGTTCTGGCAATACTTTGTCGATGAGTTGTTGTTTTAATAAACTCTCGGCATTGAGTTTGAGTGCACCCGCCGCTTCAGAGGCTTTTTCGGCACTCTTCCATAAAATAGAAGCACAGCCTTCGGGCGAGATCACTGAATAAATGCTGTATTGCAACATCATCACATAATCGCCTACACCCAAAGCCAAGGCACCACCGGAACCGCCTTCACCTATGACTGTACAGATCACCGGGGTTTTTAAGCCCGCTAATTCATATAAGTTACGTGCAATAGCTTCACTTTGATTGTGTTCTTCGGCGGCAATACCGGGATAAGCGCCAGCCGTATCGATGAAGGTCAATACAGGTAAATTGAAATCTTCGGCCAAATGCATCAAACGCAAAGCTTTACGATAGCCTTCTGGCTGCGGCATACCAAAATTACGCTCTACTTTTTCTTTGGTTTTGCGACCCTTCTCATGGCCTATGATCATCACGGGACGACCCTCTAAAAAAGCGAGTCCACCTACAATGGCCTTATCATCCACGTAATGTCTGTCGCCATGCAATTCATCAAAATCGGTAAAAATGCGACTGACATAATCCAAAGTATGGGGTCTTAAGGGATGGCGCGCCAATTGAGTGATTTGCCATGGGGTTAAGTCGGCAAAAATCTGCATGGTGAGTTCACGGCTCT
>JBIPMB010000076.1:0-9563 GCA_044369355.1 Gammaproteobacteria bacterium
CGATGCTGAAAAAGAACGCATTGTTTATAGTGCTCATTATTATGTGAAAATAAAAAATAATTATATGACATGAAAAAACTAACATTGCTCTTTACCTTCCTATGTCTCAGCCTATCCGCTTACGCACAAAGCCAATGCTTTATCGCAACTGAAAATAATCATGTGTTACAAAAAGAAGGCGATTGTGTCACACGCCATGCGCCGTGTTCTACTTTTAAAATTGCTATTAGCCTCATGGGCTATAATGAAGGCATTTTAATCGATACAACCCACCCAGTTTACCCCTTTAAAAAAGGCTATCCCGATTATCTTCCTAGCTGGAAGCAAGATCAAAACCCTACCACTTGGATAAAAAACTCTTGTGTTTGGTATTCTCAGTTAATCACTCAACAAATGGGCATGCCTACTTTTCAAAAATACGTTACCAATTTTGATTATGGCAACGAAGATGTATCTGGAGATAAGGGTAAAAATAATGGTCTAACCCACGCCTGGTTATCGAGCTCTTTAGCCATTTCCCCTCAAGAGCAAGTTGTTTTTTTAAAAAAAATGCTGGATGGGAAATTGCCTATCAGCGATAAATCAGTGCAAATGACCAAGCAACTACTTTTCATTGAAAATATCGCCGATGGCTGGAAATTGTATGGTAAAACGGGTAGTGGCCATATCGTCAATGAGGCCGATCCCAATGATGAATCTAAGCACATAGGCTGGTTTGTAGGCTGGTTGGAAAATGGTGATCGTAGAATCTTCTTTGCTCAATATATTCAAGAAGATAAACCCAGTACTGTCTATGAAAGCCAGAAAGCCAAAGCGCTTGCCTATGCCAACTTAGGTAAATTGGTGGGGTGTGCGCTTTAAAGCTAACGATTATGTCCTCTATTGCATTCACTATTATATATACCCGTCGCCAATGAAGATGCGGCAACGATGGGTTTGGACGAGTAACCTGTGCGCTTTCGAATCTCGCATCTTCAAGTGGAATGGGTATATTAAAGATTATTTGTTAAAAACAACCGGTTAACGATGTGCCGTTATTCTTGATTCTCTACCGCAAACACTGTGTCATCTTCTAAGCGCAGAGCCGTTAATTGTCGTCCCCAAGCACAGCCGGTGTCTAATTGATATAAATTTTGATAGGGAATAGATAATACAGCCTGCGCCCAGTGACCGAAGATAATACGGGTGTTGTGATCTAATAATGAGGGCAATTTGAACCAAGGCATCAATTCAGGGGGGCAATCTTCTAAAGTACCGTTGTAATCTAATTCTAAATGGCCATTACTGTTCATCACGCGCATGCGTGTAAAGGCATTGACTATAAAGCGTGCGCGATCATATTCCTTTAAAGCCTCACGCCATAAATTGGGTTCATTGCCATATAAAACACTTAGAAACGATTTGTAATCATCGTCGCGTAAGAGCATTTCCACTTCTCTCGCTAAACGCTGCGCAGTATATAAATCCCACAAGGGATAAATCCCGGCATGAGTCATTACGGCATTGAAATGATTATCGTAATGCAACAAAGGCCGTTGTCGTAACCAAGTGCATAACAGATTGGCATTATCGTCTTCTAGAATATCGCTGAAAGTATCTGCTTTTCTTAAGGGCGCAACGCCTGCAAAAACAGCGATCAAATGCAAATCATGATTGCCCAGAACGATCACGCAGCGATCTTGGATATCGTATAAATAATTCAGCACTGCCAAGGAACCCATGCCGCGATTGATCACATCGCCTACTAACCATAAATGATCGTGTTTAGGATCGAACGAAATGGTTTTTAATAAATAACGCAGTGTTTTGTAACAGCCCTGCACATCGCCTATGGCATAAGTCGCCATTTACAATGATCCTAGATTAACGACGATGATATCGCATAATAGATGGTGTAGCAGGATTTCAGGCAAGGAGCCGCCAAACAGTAGATGCAAATAGGGCTGGTGGTGACTACCGACCACGATTAAATCGATATGGTGTTTTTCAACCAAGTTAACAATTTCTTCGTGTTTGTCGCCAGAGAGTATCCACACTGTAGGTTTTTCCAGGCCTAATTTTTGTGCCAATGTTTTTATCTTTTTATGTGCTTCAAGTTCTAATTTGTGTTCCGTATCTAGCTCTATGTCAATGGCAATTTCGCCTACGCCATAAAAAGGAGGGACGTATTCCACTATATGGGCGATGCTGAGTTTGGCGTGGTGCAATTTGGCCAGTGCGGCGGCTTTTTTGGAGACTACGACACTTTCATCGCTTAAATCTGTCGCCAGCAGAATGTGCTTATAGATACTCATGGCTTCACCCCAAGGTTAATGGTATACCATTATTATAGCGTTTCTTTCTTTGTTTAGCAGCCGCCGTAATGATAGAATGGTTGAAAATTCCAAGTTAAAAAAGGAAAGGTGTGTGTGCGCACAATTTATACATTCATTGCTTATTTAATTATGCCCCTAGTACTGCTGCGCTTATTCTGGAAGGCGACAGTACGCAAGCAAAAAGTCTCGCGCTTAAAAGAACGTTTTGGCTATTGCGATGCGCGCAATCAAGGCGGCATTTGGCTGCATGCAGTATCGGTGGGTGAGGTGATAGCGGCAGTGCCTTTAGTTAAAAAGCTGAAAGCAAAATACCCGCATTATCCCATTGTGATCACTACCATGACGGTCACAGGCGCCGAACGCGTTGCGGCATTATTCGATGACGGTGTACAACATTGTTTTGTGCCTTATGATTTACCACAAGCCATCAATCGTTTTTTAAACAACAAAAAACCGAAAATTCTGATCATCATGGAAACCGAACTGTGGCCTAATTTGCTGGCTGTTTGTGAACAACACAAATTACCGGTGCTATTGGCGAATGCGCGTTTATCCGCACGATCTTTACGCGGTTATCAAAAAATTGCTTTTTGGATGAAAGATATCTTAAAAGCCTTTCATTCTATTGCCGCACAAACTAAAGACGATGCGGATCGCTTTGCTGCTCTGGGCGCCTTAGCACAACAATTGGTGATCACAGGCTCTGTTAAATTTGATATGACGGTGCCCGAAAGCAGCGTTCAGCAAGCACATTCATTTCGTCAGCGTTTTGGTGCCATGCGACCGATATGGATTGCAGCGAGCACGCATGAAGGCGAAGAAGAAATCATTTTAAAAGCTGCTCAAAGGGTGTTAAAACAATTGCCGGATGCATTGTTGTTGTGGGTACCTAGGCATCCAGAACGTTTTTCTAAGGTTATGTCTTTGGTTAAGAAACAAGGCCTAAACGTTACGCTGCGCAGTTTGGATGAAGAAGTCTCTGAAAATACGCAAGTGATAGTAGGCGATAGTATGGGTGAATTGATGGCCTATTACGGCGCTGCCGATGTTGCTTTTGTAGGCGGCAGTTTAATTTCTACCGGTGGCCACAATTTACTAGAGCCAGCAATGTTAGGCTTGCCCGTTATCACTGGGCCACATATTTTCAATTTCAATGAGATTTTTAAATTATTGCAACAAGCCAACGCTTTGCGCGTGGTCAACGATGAACAGTCTTTAGCGGTTACCGTATTGGCTTTATTGCAAGATGGCGCATTGCGCGCTCAATTAGGTCATCATGGCCTACAAGTGGTGCAACAAAATCAGGGCGCTGTAGATAAGCATATGGCATTGATTGAACCGTTATTACAATAAGGAAAAAGAATGGATAGTTTAAATACGCGCGTCTATCAGCCACAAGATATTTATGCTTTAGAAAAGTTGGTATTGAAAATACAAAATATTCCAGCGCGCAGTTTAATGGAACGTGCAGCACATGCGGCTTTAAAATATCTAGAAGAATTATGGCCTAAAGCGAGAACCATAGGTATAATTTGCGGTCGAGGCAATAATGGTGGAGATGGCTATGCGTTGGCCTTATTGGCGCAAAAATCAGGCTACACGGTATTTATAGGTAATGAAGGTTCCACCATCATCAACAAAGATCCTGCTGCTTTTTATCAGAAAGCATGTTTAGACTCATCGATCAAACATTTTCCATTGACACAAAGTGCTTGGCCTAAAACCGATCTGTGGGTGGATGCCTTATTGGGTATAGGATTGCAACGCGAGGTAGAAGGTTTATATCGCGCTACCATTCAAAAATTAAATCAACAAGGCACACCTATCTTAAGTCTAGATTGTCCTTCTGGTTTAGACAGTGCGCGTGGAGCCGTCATGGGAATTGCAGTTTATGCTACGGCTACCATTACTTTTATAGGCTTAAAAGTAGGTTTATTAACCGGTGCGGCACCCAGTTATTGCGGCAAGTTGTGTTGCGACAATTTAGAATTACCAGAAAGCATTTATCAAAATATAACGCCTACTTTGACGCGTTTAAATTATGACAAACAAAAACCCCTATTAGCACCCCGCAAGGGACATGCAAACAAAGGTGATTTTGGTCACGTGTTGGTGATAGGCGGCGACGAGGGTATGCCTGGAGCGCCTATTTTAGCAGCCGATGCGGCCTATGCTGCCGGTGCTGGTTTGGTGACCGTTGCTACACGGCCACAACATCTTTTAGCAGTGACGGCACGCAGACCTGAAGCTTTAGTGTGTGGCATAGACGATGTTAAACAATTAAAACCCTTGTTAGCGCGCGCGACAGTGATTGTGTTAGGTCCAGGTTTAGGGCAATCGGCGTGGTCAGAAGCTTTGTTTCAAGCGGCTTTAAAAACCACTTTGCCAGTGATAGTCGATGCGGATGCGTTAAACCTTCTGGCATTACAACCTAGGGAACATCAGCGGTGGTTATTAACACCGCACCCAGGAGAAGCCGCGCGATTGTTGAATACGAGTGTGCATGAGATACAAGATGATCGTTTGCATGCCTTAAAGGAATTACAACATCGTTATGGTGGTAATGTGATTTTAAAAGGGGCGGGCAGCTTGATTATCAACACGCAAGAACAAATCTTTGTCTGTAGTGCAGGTCATCCGGCTATGGCGACTGCGGGCATGGGTGATGTGTTAAGTGGGGTGTTAGCCGCTTTAGTGGCTCAAGGATTGTCTTTGGCTGATGCCGCGCCCTTAGGCGTATATGCGCATGCTTATGCGGGTGAAAAAGCCGCCAGCGGTGGCAAACGCAGCATATTGGCCAGCGATTTGCATCCTTATTTACAAACCATCATTTAAGAGTAACTATGCAGCGTATTATTAAAGATGAAAACGAATGGATATCCTTGGCCGCTATATTCGCCAAGGCAATAATGCCTGGTTTTCGTCTTTATTTATCGGGCGAATTAGGCGTGGGCAAAACCACCTTGGTACGGTGTTTTTTACGGCAATGTGGAGTATTGGATGCGGTTAAAAGCCCTACCTATACGCTGGTGGAAACGTATACCGTAAAAAATATCTCTATTCATCATTTTGATTTATACCGCTTACAATCAGCTCAAGAATTGCACTATATAGGTTTAGACGACTATTTCAGCGATGATGCCATCGTGATCGTCGAATGGCCGGAAAAAGGCGCAGACGTGTTGCCACAAGCTGATATATTCTGTACACTCTCTTACCATGAATGTGGCCGATCCATTGAATGTGTTGCCCATAGCACGCGCGGGAAACAAATATTGGAACAATTGGGGTAAAATAGTGTATAGGCGTAAAATATTAGCTATTCTCCTATTGTGTTTAATGACTACACTCTGCTTTGCCGAATCCATATTGTCTCTCAATGATATACAAGTGCGCAGTGTAGATGCCAATACTACCGATGTGAAGCTGATTTTTGCCGATGCACCTACAGTGCATTATTTTATTTTGGGTCATCCTGCGCGTCTGGTGGTAGACATAGACAATGGCCGTTTACAAATCCCCATTCATCCTTCTGCATTTAACGGCACGTTGATCAACGCATTGCGTCAGGGTACACAACCGCATCAAGTATTGCGTTTGGTGTTTGATCTCAGCAGCGATGTCAATGCCAGCGAATCTATGATCAATCCTGAAACGATGATATTTGAATTAAAAAGTAAAAAACTTAAAATGCAACAGCCTGTGGCTGCTACTAGCAATACGAATAGAATATCTGGCAATCCATATCCAGTGACTGCAGCGACTACCAATAAAAATGCCAATGCCACTGTGGTTAAAACAGCGCCACAAGGCATGCGCAAAGTGGTGGTGGTGATCGATGCCGGTCATGGGGGTAAAGATCCAGGGGCTTTGGGC
This sequence comes from Gammaproteobacteria bacterium, assembly GCA_044369355.1. Lineage (GTDB taxonomy): Bacteria > Pseudomonadota > Gammaproteobacteria > UBA1113 > UBA1113 > VFKP01. Next base: position 6,192 of record JBIPMB010000076.1, read on the forward strand.
CCTAGAGGCAGCAAAGAGAAAAATGTAGTGTTGGATATTTCCCAAGATTTATATCAAGATATCAATGCTACGCCCGGCATGCGTGCCGTAATGACTCGCAGCGGCGATTATTATTTAACCTTAAGACAGCGGTTACAAAAAGCGCGTGCTGCCAAGGCCGATGTCTTTATTGCTGTGCATGCGGATGCTTATCAAAATGCGGAATCCCACGGTGCTTCAGTGTATGCCTTGTCTTTAAAAGGAGCGAGCAGTGAAGCGGCACGCTGGTTGGCGGCAAAAGAAAACTATTCTGAATTGGGTGGAGTGGATTTAAGCGATAAAAACGATATGTTACGATCGGTTTTAATCGATCTATCGCAAACCGCGACTATCAGTTCCAGCCTAAAACTAGGCGATGACATATTAGCGCAGATGGGGCTGTATACGCGCTTACATCATGTAGGCGTGGAACAAGCACGTTTTGTAGTATTAAAATCGCCGGATATTCCTTCTGTTTTGGTGGAAACTGGATTTTTATCTAATAGCAGCGAAGAATTAAAATTACGCGATGCACAATACCAACAAAAAGTGGCTAGGGCTATTTTAAAAGGGGTTATCGCTTATTTCTATCAGCAACCGCCTGAAGGAACATGGGTTTCAGCGCAAGTGAAAGCACAAAAAAGGGAGAGTTAAGTATGGTCGCTAGACAAATCTATAGATTACCGCCTATGGTGGCGAATTTAATTGCCGCAGGCGAGGTCATTGAAAGACCCGCATCGGTGGTGAAAGAATTATTAGAAAATAGCTTAGATGCTAAGGCTAGACGCATTCAAATTGATATAGAGAAGGGCGGTTTGCAATTGATACGTGTGCGCGATGATGGCATGGGCATGGGCAAAGAAGATTTAGCCTTGGCACCAGAGCGCCATGCCACCAGTAAAATAAAAACGGCGCGCGATTTAGAGTTGATCAATACGCTAGGTTTTCGCGGTGAAGCCTTAGCCAGCATAGACAGCATAGCGCATCTGGCGATTACCTCTTTAACCGAAGACGAGCAGACGGCGTGGAAATTATATCGCGCGCCCGATAGTCAAGAATATACATTAGAGCCTGCAGCACATCCGCGTGGCACTACGGTGGAAGTGAGTGAATTGTTTTGCTATGCACCGGTTAGACGCAAGTTCTTGCGCTCTGAAAAAACAGAATATTTGGCCCTAGAAGATATGGTTAAACGCATTATGTTATCTACTTTTGATGTGGGTTTTGTACTGCGTCATAATCAACGCTTAGTGGCGCAAGTGCGTGCTGGTAAAAGTGAGATAGAACAAGATAAACGCTTAGCCGCTGTGTGTGGCAATGCTTTTTTGAAAAATGCATTGCGCATCGATAGCAGCTATGAAGGCATGCAATTATGGGGTTGGTTGGGTTTACCTGCGTTTAACCGTAGTCAGAGCGATCTACAATATATTTACATTAATGGACGAGTGGTTAAAGATAAAGTATTGAGCCATGCTATACGCTCGGCTTATTTAGACAGCATAGAAGAAGGCCGTTATCCTTGTTATGTATTGTATTTGACGATTGCACCCGAGGTGATCGACGTCAATGTGCATCCCACCAAGCAAGAGGTGCGTTTTACCGACAGTCGTTTGGTGCATGAATGGCTGGCGATGACCTTGCGCAATGCTTTGCAAGATGCTCTCAGCGTCAAAATGGCCGTCGATGCGGAACCCTGGCCAGAAAATAGTGTGGTGGAAAATGAAAGTTTAGCGCCAGCAGTCGATGCGCCTTATCCAGAATATAACAATAGGTTAGCGGCTTATATGCCACAAGTGAATATGCAACGTGCGCCATATACCACTGCAACCATGAACATAGAAAACAATAATCCATATGCCAGAGATACTATTCTAGCTGTTTTTTATCAACATTATGCGTTGTTAAAGCAGGATGAGCGTGTAGGCTGGTTAGATTTGAAAAAAGTTTATCAAAAAAATATCTACGACAAAGCCTTGCGTGCTTGGCAAGGTGAGCCTTTAAAAGCACAATGGTTATTGTTGCCACAAACTTATCCATTCAGCGGTTGTGATGCTACGACTAGACTATTGATGCAAAGAAAATTAGCTATTTTAGGGATCCATTTTGATTGGGAAGAGGGTGTGTTGACAGTACGGCAGTTGCCAGCCTTATTGAAAGATTGCTTAAACAGTGCTGTCTTTACTGCTTTTTTAGCTGCGAGTCTTGCCGAAGAAAATGACCATACGCCTTGGTTAGCTGCTTTGATCGATCACATAGCTTTACCTCCGGATTACTTTAAGAAAATGAGTCTAGAGGCTGTACATAAATTATGGTTAGAAGCAGGGCATCTATTGGATGCAACTCAGTGTATACGCTGGGTAGCTTTAGAAGATGTGCAAAGAGTGGTAGTGGCGGATTATGCTTAGCAGCTTAAAAAATCACGAATACAAGTTTCTACTGCTGTTAAAAAATTATCTTCAGTTGGGTCGAAGCACTGTACTTCTGGCCATCGTCTGAGCCAAGTCAATTGTCTTTTGGCCAATTGTCTGGTCGCAGCAATGGCTTTGTCGCGCATCGTGTCATAATCATATTCACCCTCTAAATATTGCCATACTTGTCTATAGCCCACAGCGCGCATAGAAGGCAAAGTGGCATGTAATTCCGGACGTTTCTTTAAGGCCGCCACTTCATCTACAAAACCAGCTTGCAACATGGCATCAAAGCGTTTAGCAATGCGTTGGTGCAAAACGGTGCGATCCTGCGGAGCTACGACAATCGTTAATACACGATGCGATTGTTGTATCAAGCCTTGTTTAGGCGTTTCGAATAAATCACTCTGTGCCTGCCCCGTTAAATAATAGATTTCTAAGGCGCGTTGTAAGCGCTGCGGATCGTTGACATGTATGCGCGCTGCCGCTTTAGGATCTACTTGTTTTAAACGTTCATGTAAAGTACTCCAACCATATTTTTCTGCATCCTTCATAATAGCGTCGCGTATTTCAGTTGAAGCTGTCGGTAGAGTAGACAAGCCATACAGCAAGGTTTTCAAGTAAAGCATGGTACCGCCAACTAGAAAAGGAATATGCTGGCGTTGTTCAATGTCAGCAATCGTTTTTTCAGCTAGTCTACAAAATTGACCGGCAGAAAAAGGTATTTCGGGGTCTAAAATATCGATTAAATGATGTGGCACGGCTTTTAATTCTTCAGGTGTAGGTTTTGCCGTACCAATATTTAAATGACGATAAATGAGTGTTGAATCTGCATTGATGATTTCACCTTTAAATTGCGCACATAAAGTTAAAGCCAATGCGGATTTGCCGCTGGCAGTAGGGCCGGTGATGACGATAAGTGGTTGTAGCGATGCCATTTTACAGT
>JBIPMB010000158.1:0-5092 GCA_044369355.1 Gammaproteobacteria bacterium
TAATATGACCGATTGTTAACTTGAAGTTATAAGTGCTCTCTAATGGCTACGTTATCACGCATTTAATTTTAAGTATAGATTCACTACAGTAGCCGATGCGCAATAATTTTGTAAAAGAAATGTTCGATTTAAAATAAATAGGCTTCTAAGCATTTTTTTTACTTGAGTGAAAACTGGCTCACAAAAAACAGGCAATCATTTTTGTTTAGCAGAATAGTAGAAAATATAAACAGAATAAGCGTGGTTTTTCTCTTTTTTTAAAAATATATCACAAAAGTTAACATTTTCTTAAATAACCTCTTGCAAAACGTTGAAAAAGCTCTACAATAGGTTTTGTGGTTTGTTTAACTTTAATGAGGATGATTGTAAACATGAAGACTAAAATTTCTTTAATTCTATTGGGCTTGGGTTTAGCCAGTGCTGCTGCTTATGCAGGTACTGTTGATACTACACCTATGCCTGTTTCTAACGACATCAATGTGACGGCACCGGATCAGTCGGGCATGTGGTCATTTGGTGCAACAGCTGTGCTAATGCAACCTACTAACAAAGCATTTACTTATGCTAATTCTACTAGTGCTAACATTGATGGTAATCAAGTTAATTTTGGTTCTGATCACCATACTGTAGACCAAGGTTACCATTGGTGGTTTGGTGCGGATATTACCTACGCTTTCCCTGGCAATGGTCGCGATGTGACTTTGGCTTATGAGGGATTGCATGGTGATGATACAGACAGTACGGGTGCTAATGGTACCTTATTAACGAGTAGTTTTGGTGGAGTGCCTTATTTCGATGGTTCTGCTGAAGGTAAAAGCGATACGAGCTATGATGCTGGCGATTTGACGTTTGGTCAAAAGCTGGATGTAGGTTCACGTATACGCTTACATCCATTCATGGGTCTGCGTTATGCGCATATTAATACCGATGATAAAGGCTACTATAATAGCGGTGATTTTGGCTTTGGCACATATGCAGCAGATTCCAAGTTGGAAAATACCTTTAATGGTATAGGTCCACGTTTCGGTAGTGATGCACAAGTTAATTTGGGCCAAGGTTTCTCCGTACGTGGTCGTTTAGGCTTATCCGCTTTAATTGGTTCAAGTAAAGTTGACAATGGTGGCGCGTTTACAGCTTATGATCCAGCTGGTGAAGCAGCGTTTGTCGTTACTGGTTCCAACAACAACGAATCTCAAACCCGTGTTGTTCCTGAATTGGATGGCCGTTTAGGTTTAAATTATACCTATAACTTCGATTCTAGCATGGCCTTGGGTGTAGAAGCCGGTTGGCAAGCAACGAACTACTTCAATGTGACTTCAGATCAGTATCAAACTTTCCCGTTTGCTGGTCAGCACTATGAAAGTACTTCAAACTTTGGTGTACAAGGACCATACGCACGCATCCAGTTGGATGTCGCTTAGGGTGTAATAAGATCACTTTGTGATCTTCCTTTTAGACTAGAGAAAAGGGCAGCGCAAGCTGCCCTTTTTTTTGGGGTCAGTAAAACAACAAATGTATAGACAATAACCAAAACACGTAAGATTTTTCTTTAAATATAAATTTATGGTAAATAAATGCTTGTAAACAGAGCGCAAAACTTATTAAAGTGAATTGTGCGATTTTACTAATTAAAAGGATGATTATATATGAAGACTAAAATTTCTTTAATTCTATTGGGTCTGGGTTTAGCCAGTGCTGCTGCTTATGCAGGTACTATTGATACTACGCCTATGCCCGTTTCTAACGACATCAATGTGACGGCACCCTATCAAACCGGTATGTGGTCCTTTGGTGCAACAGCTGTGCTAATGCAGCCTACCAATAAAGCATTTACTTATGCTGATTCTACTAGTGCTAACATTGATGGTAATCAAGTTAACTTTGGTTCCAGCCATCAAACTATAGACCAAGGTTATCATTGGTGGTTTGGTGCGGATATTACCTACGCTTTCCCTGGCAATGGTCGCGATATGACTTTGGCTTATGAAGGCTTACATGGTAATGATACGGATAGTACTTCTGCTAATGATTCTCTAGTCACCAGCACTTTTAGTGGCTTACCTTATGTAAATGCTGAAGGTAAAACTGAGACGAGTTACGATGCCGGCGATTTAACATTTGGTCAAAAGCTGGATGTAGGTTCACGTATCCGTTTACACCCATTCATGGGTTTGCGTTATGCGCGTATTAACACCATAGATACTGGAAACTATAACAGCGGCGACGATCTTGTGAGTTTTCCAGGCTTTGAAGATGTGTCTTATGCCGGAGAAAGCAAGTTGGAGAATACCTTTACGGGTATAGGTCCACGTTTTGGTAGTGATGCGCAAATTAATTTAGGCCAAGGCTTTTCTGTACGTGGTCGTTTAGGTTTATCCGCTTTAATTGGTTCAAATAAAGTTGTCAATAATGGTAACTTCACAATCTTTAATGATGCAGGTGATGTAGATACTACCTTCGCTGCTTCCAACAAAAATGATTCCCAAACTCGCGTTGTTCCTGAACTCGATGGTCGTTTAGGTTTAAATTATACCTATGACTTCGATTCTAGCATGGCCTTGGGTGTAGAAGCCGGTTGGCAAGCAACGAATTACTTCAATGTGACTTCAGATCAGTATCAAACTTTCCCGTTTGCTGGTCAGCACTATGAAAGTACTTCAAACTTTGGTATACAAGGACCATACGCACGCATCCAGTTGGATGTCGCTTAGGGTGTAATAAGATCACTGTGTGATCTTCTTTTTAGACTAGAGAAAAGGGTAGCGCAAGCTGCCCTTTTTTTTGAACATCATTTCAATGGGTATTGACTTATTGCAAAATTTTATTTAGTATGCCGATAGGATGTAGCTGATTAACATCAAAGCAATAAGGAACGTTTTATGACCACTAATACCAATGCCACAGTATTTCAATCTAACCCCGCACTACAACAAGCTTTGTTTAACGCAGTTTCTAACGACGATAATGCTAAAATAATACGCTTAGTGGCAGAAGGTGCAGATATTAACGCTACCAATGATAATGGCAGTATTCTTCTTAATATTGCGGCCACGAATGGCCATATTGAAACTGTAAAAATTTTATTGGAACACGGTGCAAAGATTAATGCTACAGATGTTCATGACAGTACTGCTCTGCATTGGGCCGCCACGAATGGTCACACTCAGATCGTAGCTTATTTGTTGCAAAACGGTGCTAAGATCAATGCTAAAACCACGATTGGTAGCACTGCGCTGCATTTAGCCGCTTTAAACGATCATGTAGCTGTTATCGACCTTTTGATAGCGCAAGGTGCAGATTTTAATGCCAAGGACAATAATGCTAATACTGCGCTGCACTGGGCAGCGATGAATGGTCGCATCAAGAGCGTCGATCGCTTGATAGCACTAGGAGCGAATATCCATGCTGGCGGAACTGTCTTACACAGCGCTGCTGGAAATAACCAAGCCAATACCGTTGCGCATTTGATATTAGTGCATAAGATGGATGTTCATCTTAGAAATCAGCGTGGTGAAACGCCCTTACACGTAGCGGCTTGTTACGGACACAAGAAAGTCGTTGATGTTTTGATAGAGCATGGCGCAAATATTAGCGATAAAGATAATAGTGGTCTTAGCGCCTTGCATTGGGCCGCAACAGGGGGACATATACATGTTATTGATGGTTTGGTCGAACATGGTGCGGATATCCATTCTAAAAGCGATCATGGCGGTAGTATTCTGCACAGCGCTGCTTGGAATGGCCAGGTTAACACCATTGCGCATTTGTTAGGTCTCAGCATCACTGTCAATCTTCAAAATCAGCGCGGTGAAACAGCATTGCATTTGGCAGCTTGTTATGGCCATAAACAATCGGTTGATTGTTTGCTAGAACGTGGTGCAGATATCAATAGAAAAGACAGTAGCGGTTTTACGGCTTTGCATTGGGCCGCTATGAATAATCGCAGCGAGGCCATGGCTTGTTTATTAGCACACGGAGCAGATAAAGGGATCAAAGATAATCAGGGTCGCATATATTCCGATTATGGCAGTGTCATTCAATCCTAATGACCGGTTAAAATTTCTAAAAGAACGCATTTTGATCAAAGGTTAGATCGTAATGTTCTGTGTTTTTATTCAAGGATATGAAAAAATAGTAAGTTCTATTATTAAAAGAGAGAGAATTTAAAAAATAGCTTGATTTAAAATTCTAAATATCTTTTATCAAACTTATTCTGTTTGATGTCTAAATTATATGAGCGGTTAATCGCTACAGATTATTCACTGAGCAAAACTAAATATTACTGAAAATAAGTATTGACTTATTGCAACTATCTATTTAGGATACGGATAGGGTGTGGCAAAAAGCTACATCCTCACAGAATGTTGGCTGAAAAGAGATATAAACTTTTAATAACTGCGAACGGTTATTTACAGCTAAAAGATGTGGTTGTGCTGTGGAAACACGGCATATATTCAACAAAGTTTTGATAAGGAGTGCATTGCTATGGGTAAACATAATATACGTACTGGCAATCTTAATGCCATCACAGATTGGCGGAAGCAAATTGGTAGACAGGATACAACGAGCTTTTCTAATGATCGTTTTGAAGTGCAAAGTTCGATTCCAGTTTCAGCCACAATACCGCTGTTACTGCTTTTAGCTATGGCTGGAGGTGCTGTAGCTTCACGTTCACGACCTTCAGACGAAAGTGATCTTACGCAATCGGTAGGAAGTGATCTTATACTATCGGCTGGAAGCGATCTTACACCATTCGATCGCACCGATATTTTGCAAAATTCTATCCAAGTGCGATCTATACCTACACCACATCCGACGCCCAAACCTACACCCAAGCCTACACCCAAGCCTACACCGACCAAGCCTCCTAAACCAACGCCGACGCCGACCCCTAAACCAACGCCGACGCCCAAACCTACACCGACCAAGCCTCCTAAACCAACGCCGACGCCGACCCCTAAACCAACGCCGACGCCCAAACCTACACCGACCAAGACTCCTAAACCAACGCCGACGCCGACCCCTAAACCAACGCCGACGCCCAAACCTACACCGACGCCGCACCCCAAACCAACGCCGACGCCTAAACCTA
>JBIPMB010000314.1:0-4344 GCA_044369355.1 Gammaproteobacteria bacterium
TGCGCGGCATCCTGTCGGACACCGTGGACTGGTACGCGTACGACGTGGCTCTCGCAGAGCATGTCGATCCGGCCGGTTGCACGGCCGACGATGTCTCCCTGCGGCTCGTGGATGACCTTCAGCTCACCGCCGCGGACGCGCCGTCGGCAGCGCTCCTGACGGCCTTCGTTCGCAAGCACCTCGCCCGTGAACAGTCCCGCCCGCTGCGGTCTGAATTCCTTCGGCTCGATCTCGGCCTCGAAAGCAGGCCCTATGTCCGGAGTGCAGCGCCCCTTCTGGCGCTCGTGAACGACGGGCGGGACACGAACTCGTCGATTGCGCTCGCAACCGACCTGTGGTCGAAGTTCGTTGACTATCTGGAAGGCGATGTCGCCGAGTTCCGCGCGGAAGCCTACGTCGACGAGGCCTATCTCTGCGTTCTGGCGCGGCTGCTCAGCGCCAACGTCCTTGCGGACCAAGCGGTTCTGAGCAACGACGCGGAGATCAGGAAGATCCTTGACGGGTCGTACTTCCGGGACGAGTACCAGCTCGCAAACATGGTCGAGCTCGACTACTTCGGCTGGCTGACCAATCCTGAGCACATCGACAAGCTGGTCCCAATCGCACGCGAGATCCAGCGCGACCTCTACGCGTACGACTTCAGCGCGCGGCCCGAGGAAGACCTGTTCGGACGCCTGATGGCGCAGCTCGCAAGGCGCAGCCAGCGCAAGCTGCTCGGGCAGGAATGGACGCCGGCGTGGCTCGCAAAGCTCCTGGCGGAGCGCTGCATCGATAACCTGCCCGCGGGCGAGGCGCCGCGCATCGTCGATATGTGCTGCGGCTCGGGCTCCATCGTCGCTGAGGTGCTCAAGGTCGCCAAGGCGAGGCTGGGTCTCACGGGCATCGGCGCGCTGCACGACGTCGTAACGGGGTTCGACATCGACCCTCTCGCCGTCAGCCTGTCAAAGACGACGTGGGTCGTGACGCTGTCCAATGAAATCAAGGCAGCCACCGCCCCGATCGTCATCCCCATCTATCACGCGGATTCGCTCTTTGCCGTGACGCCGGTGTCTGCGGCACTGCCGTTCCTGGGCGAAGACGCCGAGATCGAAGTGTCCCTCGACGGCGCGACCGTCACACTGCCGCACGCGCTCGTTCACCCGGCGTACCGCGATTTCTTCGACCGGATCGTCGATTGGGCCTATGACGAAGCCTGCGATGCGCAGGCCAAGGGCGGCACCGCTCACCTGAAGCGGTCGGACACCGCGCAGTTTATCCAGGGCGCAGCAGCCGCATCCGGAACCACGCTTTCCGATGACTTGCGCAACGCGCTTGTGCCGGCGGTGCACGCACTCATGCATCGCATGGCGGAACTGGCTGTCGCCAACCGCAACGGCATCTGGGCCTTCATCCTGCGGAATACCTATCGTCCGGGACTGCTGAGCGGGCAGTTCAACGGGCTTGTGTCCAATCCGCCGTGGCTCGCCATGAGCGGCCTTGCCGACAATCCGTACCGCGCGGTCCTGACGGCCCGCGCTAAGGTGTATGGTATTCGTCCTGCCGGGCAGTCGTTCCTGCATCTTGAGCTGGGAACGACGCATCTGCGTCACGCCGTCGATCGGTATCTGAGCCCGGGTGCCGCTGTCGCATGCCTCGTGCCGGGCACGGTGCGGAACGGTCATCACCATGAGCGGTTGCGTCAGCGAAGGTTCCTCTCCAGCTCGCGTCCGGTGGCGCTGGAGATCTCGGAGGTCTGGCAGGTCGCACCGGGCACGTTCAATTATCCGGGTGCCGCCATCATTGGGCACAAGCGCGCTCAGAGCAGCGGCCTCGAGAAGAAGGCCATCCGCGGGTTTCTGGCGCTGCAAAGCGGCCTTGAGGAAGCCGAGTTCTCGATCCGGAATTTGGGCACCGAGCGCACCGCCTGGGTTCTCGAGAAGGAAGGGCTTCCCGTCGCAGCCGGCGGCATGGCGAACCCGCCCCAGCAGGGGGCGGACCTCATGCCGCGCACGACCGTCTGCATCGACATTCGGAAAGAGACCGGCGCCGAGTACCGCGTGGACACACCCGACGCTGACTCGCCATTCCGCTTCACTGTCAAGGCCGCCAAAGAGCTCAAGGACGGACGTTTCCCGGGCCACGTCGCGCCCCGCTTCATCTACCGGATGGCGCAGTCCGAGAACCTGCTGCCATTCCTGCTGGGTTCGCATCGTGCCCCGATCGCGATCCCTGCTGAGCGCGATGCTGCAGGCACGTGGGGCGTTCACGAAGAGACCACCATCCGCAGCATGGGACTCACGCAGACAGCGCGGCGGTTTCAGGCCATCAACGCCAGGCTCAAGACCGTTGGCACGGGCAAGTCCTTTCAGGCAAGGATCGACGAGCGCGGCAAGCTGACCAAGCAGGTATTCGGCGACACCGGCCACCTCTTGATAGTCGGCGCTGGCGGAAAGCACATCTGCGCCGCGTGTCTTCCCGTCGCTGACGCCAAGAACATCGTGATCGACCAGACGCTCTACTGGAAGGTCATCGCGTCGGCGGACGAGGCGTGGTTCTGCGTGGGCATGCTGAACAGTCCTGCCATGACGGAGGCCATCACACCCTTCAATCCGAAGGGAGCCTTTGGAGAACGGCACATTCACGCCCTGCCGTACCGCCTGATGCCGGCCTTCGAGCCGGCCAACGAAGATCACCTACGGATCGCCGCCCTGGCGCGGGAGGCGGCGGCGATTGCCCATGCGGAAGTGGAGGCGGATGCATACCTTCAGGATCCGACGCGTGCTCTGGCGAGCCGCCGGTCAAGGCTGCGGGCGAAACTCCTTGAGACCGGCACGGTTCGAGAGCTTGAGCTTCTGTGTGCCGCAGCACTGGGCGTAACCGCGACTGCCGCTGGTCCTGTGCTTACCGAAGATGACGATGCCTGACGTCCGTTGATCCCTGACCGAACGACAACGGCAGCCCGCGGCCTACACCATGCCCGGCCGCGGTGCGTGAATCCTCGCGCGTCACAGTGTTCCTAGTGCGGCCGTCGTTTGGTGTCGCGACGCGCGCACGTGTTCGCCTGAGACGAACACGTGGAGTCCGCATCGGAGTCTGCACGCCGAAGGAGCGGACGGCTAGTCTTGAGCCCGTGTGACCTGGCCGAGAGTGCAGAGACCGAGCGCGCAGATGTCACCGCGCTGTTGGAGCTCTACCAGCGCAGTGACTCCGCCTCCGCTCGATAGGGCACCGTGGAGCAGTCCGAGCGAACCTCGTATCCCGTGCCGCCGCAGAACGGCATGCCGCGTCCGCTCGCGCCGGCGGGCTGGGGAACTCGCGGATCGCTTCGGCCGGGACATCGGCGACTGAAATGGTTGCAGAGGGCGCTATCGATGCTCTACCCTGCGCCCACCGACCTCAGCGGTCTGGCAGACTGAGGTCACACGCGAGAGTTTGTGCCCACTGCCTCTACGGTTGACGACCTTGAGCTTGACCCTGCGATTGCCTTCACGGTGGACCGACGCATCTGGTCTCGAAGGCGCCCTCAGATCTGCGCCGAGCATGCATGAGACCGTCGATCCGAATGTGGTCGTCGTTGTCCCCGCCAACTGTCAGCTGATGATCGAAGCCATCGTCAGACTGCTCTGCCTGCTCAATCAGTTGGACCACTGCACCAAGCGCGTCGTCCTTGAGTTCGAGCAAGGCGAGTCCCCGGTATTCGGCTATCTGGATCGCGTTGGTTTCTTCGACCAGCTTTCTCCCTCGATTGAGGTGCGCCCCCATCGCCCGGCTGTATCCGGAGCGAAGCGATTCCGGGGCCGCAATCCGGGTGTCGTTGAGATCGCGAGAATCGAGCGCTCCAACCGCGATGGTGCGCTGCTCTCGCGACTGACTTCCGCTGTCACACACGCTTGCAGCGGACGGGCGGACATCGCGGAGTTGGAGGGCGCAACCTGGACGGTCCTCGCCGAGCTCATCGACAACGTGTTCTCGCACAGCGAGACGCCGCTCGATGGTTTCGCCGCCCTACAGGAGTACCGGCGCGGCAATTGCCTCAAAGTCGTGGTCTCAGACAGCGGCCTCGGCATCATGGAGACGCTGCGGCCGTCGCTCGGAACCGAGAATCCGCGGTTGGCCAGGATGTCGGACCTGGACCTCCTAGTCGAAGTGTTTCGTCAGGGCCTATCAAGGCATGGCGCAGACCGGGGCCTCGGGCTCAAGGGGTGCGCAGGGAAGGCCATCAAGTTCCGGGCAAGCCTGGATGTGAGGCTCCCGAATGTCCGGGTCTTCCTCGAACCCGGCCGGTCCGGCTACGCGCCCAACACCGCGCACTGCTACGACAGGCTCCCGCTCCTCTGGGGCACCCATATCGCATTCACATTTCAG
>JBIPMB010000173.1:0-4306 GCA_044369355.1 Gammaproteobacteria bacterium
CTAAGCGATCGTGAAACCAGAGCAATAACTTTTCTCGACATACTTCTATGCCGCCATCTAAATACAAAGCACCCAGCACGGCTTCCACGGCATCGGCTAAAATGGAACTGCGATCGCGTCCACCCGATTTTAATTCTCCGGCCCCTAAACGCAGATATTGTCCTAAACCCAATTCACGTGCCACTTCAGCCAGCGTTTCACCCTTAACAAAATTAGCGCGCAGTCTACTGAGCTCCCCTTCTTGTGCGTTGGGATATTTTAAAAATAGAATTTCGGCCATCAGAAAATTTAAAATAGCATCGCCTAAAAACTCTAAACGCTCGTAATTAGCTCCATCTACGCTGCGATGGCTCATAGCCATCTGCAATAAGTCTGGATCGCGAAAAGTATATCCTATACTTTTAGACAATTTAGCTAGCATCTGCGACATCTCACATCTATTTTAAAGCCTGACCAGAGCGAGACCAGCGCAACTTTTTAGCCTTATTGTCATAACTTAATAGAATATACTGTGCCCTACCCACTAAATTCGCTTCCGGTACAAAACCCCAATAACGGCTATCGTAACTGCCATCGCGATTATCCCCTACAGCAAAGTACATATCCGGCGGTACGATCAAATCGTAAGTATGGTTGTCTACCAGATTGGGGTTAATGAGTATAGGATGTTTTATGCCCATCAAGTCTTCTTCGTATAATTCGACGGGTATATCTCCCTCTGGTTCATAATCGATTGCAGGGCCTACATAAGTCTGCTTGGCCTCAACCCCATTGACATACAGAGTTTTGTTTTTATAAACGATGTGATCTCCAGGCAAGCCAACAATACGCTTAACATAATCAACCTGAGGATCCAGCGGGAAATGAAAAACTGCAATTTCACCACGCTTAGGTTCACTGATTTTGATAATTCGAATGTTCGTGACAGGTAAACGTAAACCATAGCTATATTGTGTCACCAATAAGAAATCATTCGGTAACACAGTAGGTTCTAAAGAGCCCGTAGGAACGCGATACGGTTGGGCTATGAAAGAGCGAATCACCAATACTATTAAAAATACCAAAAAAAATGAATGCGAAAATTCGATTAACATGGGTTTCTTGGCCGCTTTATCCCGTTTCTTAGCCCAGAAAATTTTGTCTAAACCGTAAATAATTCCCGTTACGATGGTAACTACGACTAAAGCTATAGGGAAATAATAACTGATGTTCAATTTAGAAAAGAATAATTGATAAATACCGAACAGCAGCAATAGCACAAAAGCAAACCTAGACAGTTCTATGAATCCTGGTTTTTCTTTTATTTCAGCCTTACGGCGCTTGGGCGCCCAATGAAGGATATCGATTAAGCTGATGATTCCAGTAATTAATAATAAAGCGATGTACGTTAACATGTTCATTTCTTATTCTCCACTTGTAACACTGCCAAAAAAGCCTCTTGCGGGATTTCTACGCGTCCTACCATCTTCATGCGCTTCTTTCCTGCTTTCTGCTTATCCAATAATTTACGTTTACGCGAAATATCACCACCATAGCATTTTGCGGTTACATTCTTCCGCAATGCCTTGACCGTTTGTCTTGCTATAATTTGCGAGCCTATGGCCGCTTGTATGGCCACATCAAACATTTGTCTGGGAATTAGGGTTTGCATGCGATCGACCAAGGCTTTACCACGATGATAAGCGTTGTCTCTGTGTACGATGATCGACAAGGCATCAACCTTTTCCGTGTTAATAAGCACATCGAGTTTCACTAAGTCGGCGGCTTGATAACGTTCAAAATGATAATCGAAAGAAGCATAACCGCGGCTGACCGACTTTAAGCGATCAAAGAAATCCAGGACCACTTCGTTTAAAGGTATCTCATAGGTTAAAGCTACCTGCCGTCCTACATACAACATTTTTACTTGTGAACCGCGTTTTTCTATACATAAGCTAATAACATTACCTACAAATTCTTGCGGCGTTAAAATATTGGCAATGACGATGGGCTCTCTGACTTCGTTGATAGTGCCTGGCGCAGGTAAACGCGCTGGATTGTCTATATACGTTATTTCATTTTTATTCGTTAATACTTCGAAGATCACAGTCGGTGCGGTGGTGATTAAGTCCAGATCGTATTCACGCTCCAAACGCTCTTGCACGATTTCCATATGCAATAGGCCCAAGAAGCCGCAACGAAAGCCAAAGCCCAGAGCTTCGGAGGTTTCTGGTTCGAAAAATAGCGAAGCATCATTTAAGCTTAATTTAGCCAAGGCTTCACGAAAATCATCATAATCGTCGGCGCTGATAGGAAACAACCCGGCAAATACTTTAGGCTGTACTTTTTGAAAACCGGGTAAGGGTTTATCGGCGCTGCGCGAGGCATGGGTTAAAGTATCGCCTACTGGAGCACCATTGATGTCTTTAATACTGGCAACGATCATCCCTACTTCACCGGCTGCTAAAGTCTTTTTATCGACTAATTTAGGGGTATAAATACCTATTTTAGTGACTTCATATTGCAGCCCTGTAGACATAACTTTAATTTTATCGCGCGCATGCAATGTGCCTGCCTTCACTCGCACCAAGGAAACCACGCCCAAATAGCTGTCAAACCAGGAATCGATGATGAGCGCTTGTAAGGGCGCTTCAGTGTCCATACCGGGTGCCGGAACGCGCACAATCAGTTGCTCTAATAAGTCTTCAATGCCCAAACCCGTTTTGGCGCTGATTTCCAAGGCATCGCTGGCATCTATGCCGATGATGTCCTCGATTTCTTGACGTACGCGTTCTGGTTCGGCTTGAGGTAAATCGATTTTATTTAATACGGGAATAACTTCTAGAGATTGTTCAATGGCGGTATAACAGACCGCTACGGTTTGTGCTTCTACGCCTTGGGCAGCATCCACCACCAGCAAAGCGCCTTCACAAGCCGATAAGGAACGCGATACTTCATAGCTAAAGTCTACGTGACCGGGAGTATCGATGAAATTCAGGGTATAGAGCTCGCCATTCTTAGCCTTATAATTCAAACAGACGCTTTGCGCCTTGATGGTAATACCCCGTTCACGCTCTAGATCCATAGAGTCCAAAACTTGCTCAGCCATCTCGCGACTGCTTAAACCGCCGCATAGTTGTATCAATCTATCGGATAAAGTGGATTTCCCATGGTCAATATGGGCAATAATGGAGAAATTTCTAATATTTTTCATACTTTTAGACTATACACCGGCCTTTTTAGGGTACAGCGGTCATTTTACGGCCTAATGGGCTGAAAGTAAAGTGGTTAAGTTTAAGACAGTACGGATTAATACCACTCTGTAGCAATTTTTAACCTTCAACCATCTTTGGAACTTCTTTACCTAAAACTGAATACTGGTTTAAATAATATCTCTATTTTTTTCTTTTTTGCTGAGACAAATTACCCCCATCCTCTGATGAAGAGGCATTACTTGAATTATCACGCTTCTTCCTTTTTCGAGTCTCAGGCTCTTGCTTGACCTTAGGCCTTGCAAAAAAAGAACTAGAACTCGAAACACTCGAACTTGAAGAAGAACAAAGCCCCGAAGTTTGTTGAACTTTGTCTTTCGATAATAAAGACTCTACAGATATTCTAGAAATCAATACAGGATCTGCTAAAACAACAGATTCTGAGGAAACAACAGCGTTAGAATCACCTGAACACTGACGAATATCCATCAATACACGATGATGACGTTGACGACAATGGTTAATACCTTGAGAACCCGGTTCAGGTGGTGATAAGGCTCCTATGATAGAATTCACCCATTCAACAACCCAAACACCGGTATTTTCTTCTCTATCGCTCACAGCAGCATGTGTATCACAAATCAAAGGAACCTCACTTGAACGGGCGTCATAATATATTCTCTTAACGGCGGCAACAATGGATCGTGGCATTTCTCTAGTAGGATCAGAGGAACCGAGTGGATCAAAGAAAGAAATGACTTGAGGTAAACAAGATAAATAGCTCTCTTCAAACTGCGCTAAATGCTCAAAGTCAAAACGCATCATCAACAGTGTCCAGTGACTATAGGCTGATTCTAGTTCTGGTCTATGACGAATACGCCCGCCAAGCAAGTCGATTGGTATAAATATGGTTGGTGAACTAGAAAATTTTGGCTGAAGACGGGCTTGATTTAATATTTTAACGGCAGCTGAAATAGCAGCGCTTAACTGTTCTGTATTAACAGCAAAATCTTCTTTTAAAAAGAGCACAGGCTCAGCAAAAATAACCGAAGTCCCCCACACATTTTTTTCTTTATAGTACTGCAACAAATCACGAATATCTTCTCGTGTATAAG
>JBIPMB010000174.1:0-4291 GCA_044369355.1 Gammaproteobacteria bacterium
ATGCCGAAATTCCAGACTCCGATGCCGAGCACATGACAACCGTGCAAAAAGCAATTGATTACATCAAGAAAAACGCTAAAGACGCTTAAGACACAAAAATAAATCAGGGGTAGTCGCCATGCGTAGAGTAGTGGTTACAGGTATGGGTATGTTGACTCCATTGGGGTTGAATGTCAAAGACACTTGGGCTGGTATTTTAGCCGGAAAGAGTGGTGCTAGCCCCATTGATTTTTTTGATGTGTCGCAATACACAACGCAGTTTAGTGCCTCGGTGCGGGGCTTCGATCCAGAAGTTTACTTAAACAGCAAAGAAGCGCGTAAGGTTGATACCTTTGTGCAATTTGCTGTTGCTGCATCACTGCAAGCAATGGAAGATGCAGGCTTAGAAGTAACCGATGCCAATCGCGATCGTATTGGTGTGGCCATAGGCTCTGGCATAGGCGGGTTGCCTTCCATAGAAAAAACGTACGCCACTATACTGAATAGCGGCCCTAGACGTATTTCGCCATTTTTTATTCCCGGCACCATCATCAATATGGCTTCGGGGTATATTTCCATTCTAAAAGGTTTGCGCGGTCCTACCATTTCCATAGTCACGGCGTGTACCACCAGTGCGCATAATATAGGTCAAGCCATGCGCATGATTGCGTATGGTGATGCCGATGTGATGTTAGCAGGTGGCGCTGAAATGGCCACTTGTCCTACGGGCTTAGGTGGATTTGCTGCCATGCGTGCTTTATCGACGCGTAACGATGTGCCTCCCAAAGCGAGTAGGCCTTGGGATAAAGATCGCGATGGTTTTGTTTTAGGCGATGGTGCGGGTGTATTGGTTTTAGAAGAATATGAATATGCTAAAAAACGCGGTGCTAAAATTTACGCTGAATTAGCTGGTTTTGGCATGAGCAGCGATGCCTATCATGTCAGCGCTCCCGATCCAACCGGCGACGGTTTTGTGCGGTGCATGCAAAATGCTTTAAACGATGCTAAACTGCCTTTAGAGGCCGTGGATTATATTAATGCGCATGGTACTTCTACACCGAAGGGTGATGAACTAGAAGCCATGTCCATTAAAAAATTATTTGGTGCGCATGCATATGAACTAGCTGTTAGTTCCACTAAATCCATGACAGGACATTTATTGGGTGCTGCCGGTGCGGTGGAAGCTATTTTTTCTATTTTAGCGCTACAAGATCAAGTGTTGCCACCGACTATCAATCTAGACAATCCCGATGAAAATTGCGATTTAAATTTTGTAGCGCACCAACCACAAAAACGTGCTGTTAAAGTGGTTTTATCCAACTCCTTTGGTTTTGGCGGTACGAATGGGTCTTTAATTTTTACCACTTTAAAACCGTAGGTTAAGCTGTGCCGTTGAGGCTGTTGTGTAAACGTTATGGTTTAGCATTGCTACTGATTTTAATTTTTATTGTTTTACTCACACGCGTCCTTTATTTTATCTATGGTCCGTTGATCAGCGGCAACACGCCCTTCTATTTTCAGCTCAGCCCAGGGCAATCCACTTATGATGTGGCCGCGGCTTTAGAAACCAATGGCTATTTAAAAGGACATGAGCGCCGTTATTTCTATTGGTTAGCGCGTTTTTCGGGGCAGAGCCATCGTTTGCGCGTGGGTTATTATCTGTTTCAGCCTGGAGATTCGGCATACCGTATTTTATATAAATTGTCGCATGGTGAAGGATATGCTCAAAATGTTACCTTGGTCGATGGCTGGACTGCGGATAAAGTATTACAAGTCGTTATGAGTGATCCGCGTTTACAGCATTCACCCATATTGCTGTCGCATGAAGCTTTGTGTAATGCTTTAGGCTTGCCCGCGGATGCTTCCTTAGAAGGCATGTTTTGGCCTGATAGTTATGCCATTTATCCGGGTTATTCTGATTTATTATTATTACAACGCGCGCATCGCTTAATGGAAAATAATCTACAATTATTATGGGCAGCACGAGCACCGAATTTGCCCTATCACACGCCATATGAAGCTTTGATCTTGGCTTCTTTGGTGGAGCAAGAAACGACATCAATGGTGGAGCGACATTTGATTGCAGGCGTGTTGATCAATCGTTTAAAATTGAACATGTATTTGCAAATCGATCCTACCGTGGTTTATGCTGTAGGTAGCAATTATAATGGCCATCTAACGCGCGATAATTTAAAAATTGATAGCCCCTATAATACCTATAGACGCAAAGGGTTACCGCCTACGCCAATCGCGCTGCCTGATTTAGATTCTTTAATGGCAGTATTGCATCCTACTATGAGCAATTATCTTTATTTTGTGGCTAGAGGCGATGGTTTACATACATTTTCATCTACTCTGGCAGAACATAATGCCGCGGTAGCACAATATTTAAAACAAGAGACAAACAATCAGTGAATAATAAAGCAAAATTTATCAGCATAGAAGGGGGTGAGGGTGCAGGTAAGAGTACCGCCATAAAAACGATACAAAGCTATTTGACTCAGCGTGGCATTGCACATTTAGTCACACGCGAGCCAGGGGGCACGCCTTTGGCAGAAAAGATTCGTTCATTGCTATTAGACAAAAGTGAAGAAACGTTATTACCAGAAAGCGAGCTACTGCTTTTTTTTGCAGGCCGTTATCAACATATTGAACATGTGATTAAACCTGCTTTGGAGAAAGGATTGTGGGTTATTAGCGATCGTTTTATAGATGCCAGTTTCGCTTATCAGGGCGCGGGTCGTGGCATTGCTGAAGATAGAATTGCTTATTTAAAAGAGTGGTTAATAGGCAGCTTATCGCCGGGTCACACGCTATTATTGGATGCGCCGCCTGCACTGGGTTTAGATCGCATCAAAGCACGCGGTGAGTTAGATCGCATCGAAGTTGAAAAGATTGATTTCTTTAATCGAGTGCGCGCATACTATTTAGATTTAGCGGCCACAGAGAAAGCGCGTTTTCATATCATTGATACCAGCCGCTCATTGACTGATGTGGAAGAAAATACGCTTTTGTGGTTAGAGGGTATTTGTGGAATTTAATACTAATTAAAGACCATATACGCGCATAGTAGGAATTGTAAACCATAGAAGGATCTGTTATGAAAAAATTATTCATATTTATAGCTACTTGGCTAGTGGCTATAGGTTTATTAATATTGTTGAATGTACAAGCCCCAGAAGGCGCCTTTGTAGCGCATCTGCCTGGAGGTCGTTTACTCATTTGGCCTTTAGCCAGCGTTATCCTCGGTTTAGTGAGCTTTGGGTTAAATTTTATCAACGATAGCATTAGTTTCCGGAAGAAAAGTTTTATTTTTATTATTCTCTTTAATATTGCTGCTTTATTCGTGAGTGCTCTCATTCTGCTGTTTTTAATTCGCATTATCGCAACGATATTTGCTTTTGCCAATATAGCGCAAGTTTTTTCAGTCACCGGAGATACTTTTTTAAGAGTCCATTTTTGGTCTCTGATCCTCTATATATTAGTGGTACAAGGTATTATTAATTTTATAGATCAAATGGCGAATATGATAGGTTCTAGAATTTTACGCAATATTATCTTGGGGCATTATCGTCAACCCAAAACAGAAGAGCGGATTTTCATGTTCTTGGATTTACAAGGGTCAACTACCGTTGCTGAGCGCTTAGGCCATGAGCAATTTTGTAGATTAATTCAAGATTGTTTCGCCGATCTAACGCAAAGTGCTCTGATGCATGAGGTTGAGATTTATCAATACGTAGGGGATGAAGCCATTCTAACCTGGAATAAAGAAAAAGGCTGTAAAGAAGCTAATTGTTTACGTGTATTTTATGCTTTTAATGATACGCTGGCTAAAAGAGCAGATTACTATCTCAAAAAATATCAATATCTTCCTGTTTTTAAAGCAGGGATGAATATGGGCGCTGTAGCCGTTGCCGAAATCGGTACGATAAAACGTAATATCGCTTATTTGAGCGATGTATTAAATACAGCAGCAAGAATTGAGAGTTTGTGTAATGAGATTGGCAAGCCACTGCTCATTTCAGAAGAAGTTACCTTAATGTTAGGCAATGTTCCCGGGTACGAGATGCATTTTACCAAGGAAATAAAACTGCGTGGTAAAAATAAGTTGATAAAAATATACAGTGTGGAAAAAATGGCTTTGTAGTAATAGCCTATTTTTGACAGTGCGCACAATAAAAAGTAGGTAATAGCTCAGTCCCTATGCCATGATTGAAGATATAGATGTTTGCTTGCCGGAAAAATGGTTATGCATCACTTCACACAAGAAGTTAAATGAGCTTTTCCCTTGCAGTTTACAGGTCGCCTGGAT
>JBIPMB010000044.1:0-13787 GCA_044369355.1 Gammaproteobacteria bacterium
GAAGGAAATCGACGATTTAGCTACTCAAGTATTATCAGTCATAGATGAAGAACAAAAGAAATATCCACCCATGGCAAATGCTCCTCTACAAGACCAGATTGATTATTTTGGGTTGGATCTTATTTTCACCTTAATCGGTGGTATATTAAAGCCAAGAATTATTGCTTTTCACGATCACACTGTAGGGAGACAATATCAATTTGATAAAGTCTACCCAGAACTAGTAGGAGAACATTCCAAGATTTGGTTTTCAACTATGTATAGCAGAGCAAGAAAAGATGCTTGCAAAGGAAAACGATTAATTTTAATCGGTGCTGGTCATGAAACGCGACGACCTTTTTTTGAATGTGCAAAAACACTAGGCATAGAATTGATATTACTGGATAAAAGTAGCTCCTGGGCGAGGGACTTGGTTTCTGAATTTCTTATCATGACTGGTGACAATTTAGAAAATATACGTCAACAAGCCTTGCTTACCATATCCAACTATATACACTCTTTTGGTGCTGTTGATGGTATCAGCACATATTGTACTAAACACGCTATACTGACAATTGAATTGGCCAGAGACTTAGATTTACCTCATCTGAGCATGAGCACTGTGCGCACGACTACAAATAAATTGAAAATACAAACTAGTTTGTCTGCAGCCGGTTTAGCTGTACCCTTATCCTTTCAAGTAATAGATGAAAATTCATTGGAAATAGCGCTGCATCAAATCAATCGCATTGAGCATATAACTGGACTTTCTCGCTTTCCCATGATAATAAAGCCTCTATTCAAATCTAAAGAAATACTCCTTACAAAATGCTATAATCCAGAAGAAATACGGTTATTTTTTAAAAATTTAACCGTTAACGAAATCGATAATAATGCTTTCATGATAGAAGAATTCATTACGGGAAAAGAATTTTTTATAGATATCGCCATACAAAATTCAAAAATAAATTATGTGGCCATAACTGATAATGAATCTAGACTGATAGGCGAGACCCTATTCCCTAATTGCTACTCTCTTCCTTGCACACAATTTCAAGCTCAAGAGCAACGTGCTTGCATCAATCTGGCTAAGCTTTCTTTGCAGGCTCTGGAAATAACGGATGGCATTATACACATAAAAGGCATTTATGAATCTAACACTAAAGGCGCTTACATCTTAGAAATTGACCCACTCCCTGCAGATCACTACTTATCACTATGGCATCAGGATGTATGGGGCATTGACATTCCAGAACTATTTTTTGCTATTGTCCTACAAATCCCTCTTAATGCCCAAGCTTCTGATACCCCTTTGACTTACTTGGAAGCGTATGATTTTACCACTACACAAGAAGGGATTTTTCAGGGATGGGAAGGAATAGAACAACTAACACAATCTCCTGGATTTAAAACCTTTCATCCTTTAGTCAAAGCAGGCGATAGAATTACCATTACTGAGGATCAATGTTGCCTTCTAGGTTATTTGATTGTGGAAGGCCAAACCAAAGCAGAAGCACTGGCACATTTTGAAAATTGCATATCTAAAATTCATTATACGATTAAAGATGTTTGATGATAGGCTCATTGCAGATCCCATAAAGCCTGCAATCCGGCCTCAAATGGCACTAGGCTGGCTATACCCGCCGCTTTTGCTTTTGTGGGATCTCCTAAAGCGGACATAATGTCGCCTGCACGAGGCGCTGCATTCTCCAACAATAAGGGCGCATTACTCATTCGACCTAATAATTCTATCAACTGATTAATACTCACCGTGCTACCGGTACAGACATTAAAAACAGCCGCTTTGTTGCTTATTGTTTTCATGAAGAATAAACAATGTTGCACCACATCACTCACATGCACAAAATCACGAGTTTGCTCACCAGAGCCAAAAACCGTTAAAGGCAAGCCTTTTTTAATGCGTTCGATAAAAATAGGGATTACGCCGGAATCGATGGTATCTGGGCGTTGCCTAGGCCCATATACATTGAAAAAACGTAAGCCCACCGTAGGTATCTGATAAATAACATTGGCAACCTTAGCATGCAATTCACAACCCAACTTGTCGGCACCATAGGCAGATAAGGGGCTTGCTTTTAAGTCTTCATGTAGGGCTTCTCCGCCGAAATCACCATAAACTGCAGCCGAAGAAGGATATACAACTGGAATCATTTGTCCGCTTTGATGATAGAGTTTTTGTATTGCGTCAAACAAGGATATCGTTGCCGTTAAATTGATTAAATGAGTACCCACCCAATCATCCTTGCAAATCACCATTCCCAAACAAGCAGCTAAGTGAAAACAACCGGAAACTCCTTCTAAACATTTTGACACTAAGGCTTGATCGGCAATACTGCCTTTCACAAAAGATAAATTATCGCGTTTGGGCGTAGCGGCAGACCCTTCTACGTATCCTGGGTAAATATTTTCTAAACGGCCTGTACTCAGATCGTCTAATACCACCACACTGTGGCCTTGGGCCAATAAAGCATCGACTAAGTGAGAACCTATAAAACCCGCTCCCCCAGTCACTAAAAATTTTTTCATGGATATCGCCTTTCTAAGCTAAATAGAGAACCTACCATAGTTTAAATTAAAATCAGTCAAAGCGCAAAAATAAGCACTTTGTCAGCATTTTTCATGAAATTTCGGAGTTCTGACTCCGAAATTTCATGAAAAAACTCCCTTGCTCCATTTCCAATGAAAATATAAAGAAAAGGAGCCTAAGCTATGTAAAATTTCCTTCTAAAAGCAAGATTTGAGCAAGCCCAAGCTTTGACTATATTTTAAACAAAATGGGTCTTTTAATCTGACTAATTTTTGAGCTTTCTCATTTTGTACCCACAAATTAACCCAGCCCCTCTTGCTATTTAGCCGCAAATCCACTACGATAGCGCCTTGTTGTTCCCCGATAGCTCAGTCGGTAGAGCAAGTGACTGTTAATCACTGGGTCACAGGTTCGAGTCCTGTTCGGGGAGCCAAACTACAACATTCTCTTCTTTTCAAAAAACGCCGCCAAGTAGAAAACATACTGGGCGTTACTCCGCACCACGCCCCTTTTTTTATTGTATAATCGAAGCCGAAATTAAAAAAATATTCTAATACAACCGATTGGTAAAATACACTATAACACTATTCAATAATACGGATTTTAAAGAACTTATGAAGGAAAAAATCGTTACAACTCCATCTCAAGATGACATTCACTCAGAAGACAATCAAAACGAATCTTTAGAGATAGTAATTACTCCTGTAAACAACACTGAAGTTAAAATCATTGGCTATACAGAAGCACTAAAAGAATTATTATACTGCGCTCTACCCTTTACTGCAGCCAGAGGCATTAACTCAGCTTATTGGGTCACCACTGGATTTATTCTCAATAAATTAGGCCCAGATGCATTTGCTGCGGGTCCCCTCATTCTATCCATTTCATATGCTACAGGGGGAACTATGCGCGCCGGTTTATTGGTCATCGCCGGTTTAGTAGGAAAACTAGATGCAGCGGATCAAAAAGGATCTATTGGGCCATTGATTCACCGTGGATTTGTATTGGGTCTGAGTTATTCAATACCTTGTATTTTAGTAATGGTCTATTCTGATAACCTGCTGAACGCGATAGGAATATCTGAAGATGTTAGCACAGCCGTAGGAGAATATTTTGATGGTGTAGTCTATGCGCTTCCTGGCATTGTCTTTATGACCGTCGGTATGTGCTTTGCAAATGGCATTAAGAACTCATTGACTACGATGATCGCCATGTTCGGCTGTATAATCGGCACAGCTGCCATTGGCTATCCTCTGGCGCTGGGATGGCCAGGTTTTCTGCCCAAAATGGGTGTATATGGCTTAGGGTTAGGAATGTCTATAGCCGTTTGGTTGACTGATGTAGGTTTATATAGCTACTATTTTCTGAGCAGCCAATTCAAAGAATATAATCTATTTAACTTTGATAGAAAAAATTTACGCCTTATATTTTATTCTGATGTTGAAAATCAAGATAAGCCAGTTTATTTGCAAAATATTTTACATAGCATCAAGTTAAGTCTGCCAATGAGTGCAGAAAATTTGGCAGAATGGGGAAACCTGCTGGGAATTTCTATTATTTGTGGGCTCATCAGCGCTGATTGTTTGCAAGCACTACAAATTTCTATGAACCTGGTCTCCCCCTATACTATGCTTTATGTAGGGTTCACCAACACGGGCTATATGCTGGTAAGTCGTCACTACGCCACGGTCCGTGCAAATTTTTCTCATGATGCATTCATGAACGTCAGAACAATTGGCACTGTCACGACCTTATTGGGGATAGCTGCGGCAACTACCGTAGGAACTTTCATGGTCAGCATGCCTAGACAGATCTGTAACTTATATTTTGATGTAAACGATCCCAATAATGAAGAAGTGCTCATTCTCGCTCAAGCATTTTTAATTACCAATGGTATAGGCTTGCTGTTTGATAGCCTGAGAATCAGCAATGCCGATCTATTAAAAGGACTTGAGGATGTGCGATACGCGCCACTGCTGAGCCTTTTTTTCATGAGCGCGGTTGGCCTCACAGTCGGTGGTTGTATGACATTGCTCTTAGACTGGGGTGCGGATTGGTTATTCATAACGAGGGACATAGGCGTTCTGCTTGCCGCTATAGGCATAGCGTATCGATGGTTAAAAAAATCTTCTACTATAGAGTTAGCGGCTGAGCATGACTTCATACTACCCAACCAAGATTTAACACAAACACTGTGCCCCACATTTGGCGGGGAAGAAAGAAATTGTTTTACTTTTTTCTATCATGATGAAGAAGAAATACAACCTCTAAATGTGGTTGCTATCAATAATTCTGACTATAGAGCAGATATTGGCTAGTTCTGATTTACCGCTTACAGTTCAGCTAAAAATGTATTCTAAAGAATAAAAGCAATGCATTTCAATAACTATGTTCTTTAAAAAAACTAGTATTGAGACAACCAAACGACAATATCTTCAATCTCATGGCCTTGCAGCACGCCTCTATTCTCGTAACGGGTCTGTGGTCTTGCTATGGCTTCTATGGCCGATAATGGTTTTTCAAAAGATAGTTTGGGGCACGATGACAGTAACTCTCGTACTGCTATACAATAATCCGCCCAATCGCTGGCAAAATGTAAAAAAGCGCCGGGTTTCATATGCGTTAACAATAGATCTAAAAACTCTCTTTGCAACAAGCGTCGTTTGTGATGGCGTTTTTTGGGCCAAGGATCGGGAAAAAAGATCTGCACTCCCGCTAAGCTTTGCAAAGCTAACTGTTCTTTGAGCAGCAACACTACATCACCATAGGCAATATGCGCATTGCTCAATTGTTTTTCTTGCAGTAAAGTCGCTAAACGCGCGGCACCCGGTAAAAATACCTCGGCGCCTAAAAAGTGGAACTGTGGATACTGCTCTGCCTGCCACGCCAAACTATGCCCCATACCAAAGCCTATATCTAAGATCAACGGTTTATCCACCACCGTATCCTTAGACCATAAATACTGCGGCAATACGGATTCTACGGCTAACTTCTGCGCGGGTGTCATACGCCCGGCGCAACGAGCAAAACTTTTAATACGACGTGGTGGATAGATAGGTTCGTTCATAAGCCGGTTACTATTTCTTTGACTAAACTGGGTCCTTCATAAATTAATCCACTATACAATTGCAACAATTTAGCGCCCGCTGCGCGCTTACGTTTTGCATCGTCCAAGGACATAATACCGCCCACACCGACTAAGGGAATAGTCTCTCCTAAAGCACTATAAAATGCGGTCAATACCGCATCGGCACGAGTACTTAAAGCACGGCCGCTGATTCCCCCCGGTTGATCACGCCACTCTATGGGTACATTATCACGATTGATCGTCGTGTTGGTGGTAACAATAGCATCCATTTTTTGTGTGTAAAAAATATCGGCTAATACTTTAATCTCTTCATTGCTTAAATCGGGTGCTACCTTAACCCACAAAGGCACATAACGTTGATTACGATCGGCATAATCTCTTTGTGCTTTTTTTAACCCTGTTAACAACAGGCGACAATAATCGCCATGTTGTAGCTCGCGTAACCCCACCGTATTGGGGGAAGAAATATTAATAGTGACATAGTCACAAAAAGGCGCCACCTTATTGAAACAATAGAGATAATCTTGGAGCGCATCTTCTAAGGCCGTATGGGTATTTTTACCGATGTTCACGCCCACAATTTGACCCGCGGGTCTTTTCTTGAGGTTTTCGACCAAGTAATCCACCCCTTGGTTACAAAAGCCCATACGATTCAGTAAAGATTCTTGTGCGGGTAAACGAAACAAACGTGGCTTAGGATTGCCAGGTTGTGCCTTAGGCGTGATGGCACCCACCTCAATAAAACCAAAGCCTAAATGAAACAAAGCCGGTAAATGAGCGGCATGATTGTCAAAACCCGCAGCCAAGCCTACCGGGTTTGGAAAAGATAAGCCCGAGACGTGCACTGGTGTTTGCTGTACCCATTCTGGGTATGTATTAGCCACTTTTGCTTGCAAATCCAATAGATCTAAGGCTAGATGATGCGCCCTTTCAGGAGGCCACATAAATAGTAAAGGTCTTATTATTCGGTATAATTTTTTCATTTTTTGCTTTCTTCGTCTACATTTTAGCGTTAAGAGTATATAAAGAAGTGGGCCCTATGTATAGTTATTGTTGTTTAAGCGCCTATCCTACAGAATAGGTCAAACCCGCTGAAACCATTTGTGCATGAATGGCTGGAGTGCTTAATAAATAGCTATAATAAATATCGGCCGTCATGCTTTGTGAAACAGTATACCCCGTTCCTAAACCGATTATAGGGCGTATCATATCATGGTGATCGCTGGCGCCATCGCTGACTAAACCTTGGTCTGTGGCGAGCACGTCCGTGCTAATCAAGGCTTCACCTTCTTTTAACAATAAACTTAAATTTCGTGTTAAAGGCACACTTTGTCTGGCAATCATTTCGTAGGCATTATCTTTAGGCATATGCATGTAATTATTGTATTGCATGTCCGTCATTTGATGAATATTGCCCATTGTAAACCGTGAATAACGCTCTTCTAAAGCAAAATAATCGTTAAAATGATAGCCTATATAGATTCGTCCACCTGGGTCGTTGTTATTAACAAAATTGACGGGTACATTCATAATTTCCATATTGTCTCCCATCCCATGCAATTTTGGATTTTGCATGAATAGATAATCGGTAGCATTTAAGCGTGTGCTATAATTTGCTTGCGCCCCTAAGTAAATGCCATTGTTTAACAGCATTGTTTTAGACATGGAATTGGTAAATGCATTGACATTAGCATTCAGGAGTATAGGCACATCGTTATTCAGTGTAGGGTGTGATGATAGCACAGCAAGACCAGGCACAGTATAACCATATTGAGTGTAAAGTTCATAAGCCGTGGGCTTGATAACACAATTACCTTCAAAAATAGAACAACTTGTATAAGGCGCGCCTACAGCAACATGAACTGTCATTGCCACCAAACTAAAGAATACAAATGCTAATTTTTTAATAGTTTTTATAACCATATCGAGAATATATACCTATTATCATTATTATTTAAATACGCGAATCAGCAAACAACCTCTTGCGCCATCATTGCGAGCTTGCGAAGCAATGACGGCGCAAGAATATTATTTTGCTTTTACTGTTGCTAATACTTCTGCTACATGTCCTTCTACCGTTACTTTACGCCATTCCTTGACCAATTTACCTTTTTCATCATACAGAAAAGTACTGCGTTCTATCCCACGTACGGGTTTACCGTACATCGTCTTATCTTTAATAACACCAAATGCATCGCACAAAGCTTCATCGCTGTCAGACAATAAAGCAAAGGGAAATTCATATTGAGTCTGAAACTTTTCGTGCGATTTAATTGAATCGCGCGACACCCCTAAGATAATCGTATTTTCTTTTTCAAACTTTTTATACGCATCGCGAAAATCTTCACCCTCACACGTACAGCCCGGCGTATTGTCTTTAGGGTAAAAATAGATAATCACGTTTTTACCTTTTAACTCGGTAAAATCAAATTCCCCTACGGACTCAATAGTCGTTAATATGGGTTTTAATGCGGTTAATGTTTTGTAATCGCTCATTGTGTGCTCCTTATTACTATTGATATCGCCATGTTGTAGTATCACCACTGTCTTCTATCATAACTCCCTTTTGTGCCAATTGCTGACGGATTTCGTCGGCCTTGGCCCAATTTTTTTCTGCACGCGCTACGCGACGCAAAGCGATCAAACTTTCTATTTCGTCTGCAGTGATGGCAGAATGCGTATCTTGTTGAAAGTAATCTTCAACCGCCTCGGTTAATAAACCCAATACTGCGGCCAATTTTTTCAGCATCTGTGCCAATGCCATCGCATTGTCTAATCCTTCGGCCTTGCTGCGATTTAATTCGCGCGCCAAATCAAATAAAACCGATAGCGCCACTGGCGTATTAAAATCGTCATCCATGGCTTCTATAAACCGCGTTTCATAAGTCTTAGCCAATTCATTTTTTATTATTTCTGTAGGCAACTCAATGCCACGTAAAGCGCCATACAAGCGATCTAAAGCGCTTTGTGCACCCTCTAGTGCCTCCAGTGAATAATCCACCGGGCTGCGATAATGGCTGGCTAAGAGGAAATAACGCACCACTTCGTGCTTCCATTCACGCAATACATCGCGTATCGTAAAAAAGTTATTTAAGGATTTGGACATCTTTTCTTTATTGATTTCAACAAAGCCTACATGCATCCAATAGTTAACAAAGGGTTTATCACAAGCGCCTTCTGCTTGTGCTATTTCATTTTCATGATGCGGAAATTTTAAATCGTTGCCGCCGCCATGAATATCGAAAGGTTGCCCCAACTCTAAACTGGACATAACCACACATTCCGTATGCCAGCCCGGGCGACCATTGCCCCAGGGCGAAGGCCAATACGGCTCATTTTCTTTAGATAATTTCCACAGCACAAAATCTAGCGGTGTTTTTTTAGCTTCTTCGATGGCTATACGCGCTCCGGATTCTAATGCTTCTAAATCTTTATGCGCTAATTTGCCATAATCTTTAAACTGCATCACATCAAAATAAACATCGCCCGTACTGCCACTATAGGCTAAGCCCTTGTCAATGAGCGTTTCTATTAAGCTTATCATTTGAGGAACATAGTTCGTCGCTTTAGGTTCAGCATCTGGCGTTAAAATTCCCAGTGTTTGCGCATCTTCTGTTAAAGCGTTGATGAAGCGTGCGGTTAAAGACTGCATAGATTCTTTACTTTCAAAGGCTCTTTTGATAATTTTGTCGTCTATGTCGGTGATGTTACGCACATACTTAACTTTATAGCCACAGTAGCGCAAATAACGATTCACCACATCGAAAGCCACCATAGTTCTAGCATGACCTATATGACAGTAATCATACACAGTCATGCCGCACACGTACATACTGACTTCATTAGCCCGTATGGGTTTAAAGATTTCTTTTTGTTTGCTTTTACTATTATAAATGCTTAGCATAATTAATTCTCTGCGTTAAATAAGGTAGCAGCAGCCGCAAAGCGATGTTGCGCTTGCTCACTGCCCATCAGCTGCAATATTTCTTCTAATTGTGGCCCATGTAAGGATGCCGTTAACGCCACACGCAATGGTTGAAACAAAGCGCGGCCCTTGGCGTTGCAGATTTCTTTCAACTGCTGTTGCAAATATGCGTAATCTACGCCCTTTTCCTTGACTGCTTCGATAGCCGTAGTGAAAAAGCTTTTACCCGCTTGTATGAGTACATCACGCAATTCGGGCTCCAATGGAAGCATATCTGCATATAAACGCATGGCCCAATCGTCAAACTCATTAGGAAAAATAATATTGGGTTGTATGGTCTTTAAAAATAATTCTTGTTTGGCTTCGGGTATTAAATTAAATTGTGCGCTGTGCTCGCCTATCCATAATCTAAATGCAGAGGGTGATAATTGCATCACCGCTTCTTTTTGCCAATGCAATAGTTGTTGTTCATCAAAATGCGCTGCTGATCGGCTCAAATGGCTAAAATCAAAATTGCCCGCCAATTGCGCTAAACTCATAAATTGTTCATTGCCGTAATAATGCCCTAAACGCGCTAAATAATTGTTAATAGCTAAGGGTAAATACCCTTCTTTACGTAAGGTTTGTATATTGCGGCTGCCATTGCGTTTAGACAAGGGTGTATGGTCTGCGCCCATGATCAAGGAAATATGGCAATATTGCGGTACCCTTAAACCCAATGCTTGCAAAATCAATATTTGTCGCGGCGTGTTGGTTAAGTGATCTTCACCGCGCACTACATGGGTTACGCCCATCATGGCATCGTCTATCGCGTTACAATACATGAAAGGTGCAGTGCCATCGGCGCGACGTATGATAAAATCGCCTATATCGTCGGTTAAAAAGCGTTGCGACCCTTTGGCTAAATCGACAAATTCTACTGCTTCACCATCCGGCATTCTAAAACGCAATGCGGGTTTTTCACCTGCCGCAAGTCTCGCTTTGACTTCTTCTGCAGATAAATGTCTACAAGTGCCGGCATAACGCGGCGGTAGGCCTTGAGAACGTTGCACTTTGCGCATCGCTTCTAAATCTTCGTCGCTGCAAAAGCAAGGATAAGCATTTAACCCTAAGCGTTGATAATCGTTATCGTAAATGGCTTGACGTTCCGATTGCCAGTAGGGACCATTGTTGCCACCGACCTCAGGGCCTTCTTGCCATTCTAATCCTAACCAATGCATATCGGCCATCAATGCTTCGGTGTATTCGCTTTTAGAACGCTCTTTATCGGTATCTTCAATACGCAATAAAAATGTACCCTGCAGTTTTTGTGCCAATAAGGCATTAAACAATGCTGTACGTACATTACCGAAGTGAATCAAACCAGTAGGACTGGGGCAAAAACGGAACTTTAGGGGCAATGTTTGCATAACATACTCTTATTCTTTAGAATGTCTTATTATTTAACGTATACTCACAGCAATTGATTCTATAGGCTAGAAGACTAGTCCTCGAGCACCAGGAGTGACGTACTTATGTCATATACTGGGTGCGAGATGGGCGAAGGCTTTAAGCCTAAGAATCAAATGCGAAGAGTATATTATACTCGAAATTATAGTGAATAAACATGTCTATACTCGTCATTTCTGACCTACACTTAAATCCGGTAGAGCCACAAGGCTTGGCCGCTTTAACTGCATTGAGGCAAAAATGGGCCGAGAATTGCTCCGACTTATATATTTTAGGGGACTTTTTTGAAGCTTGGGTGGGCGATGACGACAATAATGCTTTTGTAGAAGCCACTGCTGCCGAGCTACAGGCCTGGAATCAACTGGGTATAAAGCTTTATTTTATGCCGGGAAACCGCGATTTTCTATTGGGTAAAGACTTCGCCAAGCGCGTGGACTGGACTCTGCTTTCTGACCCGCATGTCGTTGATTTTTATGGTATTCCGGTGTTATTAAGCCATGGGGATTTATTGTGTACGGACGACTTGGCTTATCAACGTTGGCGTCATTATGCCAATAGCCACTGGCTGCAACGCTTATTTTTAGCGCTGCCCTTATGGCTGCGTCGTAAAATGGCGCAAACAGCCCGCCAGAAAAGTAAAAATTATGTACAAACGATAGATTCTGTAAAAATGGATATCGTCACCGATGCTGCCCTCGCGGCTATGAAACAAGCCCGTAGCACTGTATTGATCCATGGGCATACCCATAGGCCTGGTTATCATATTTGCTATCAAGATCACCACGCCTTTACCCGCATCACTCTCAGCGATTGGCATGATGGAGCTCATGCGCTAGTATGGAAGAAGGATGGCAATCACTATTTGGTTTAGGCAATACTCATTTCCACAGGATAGTCCTGATAGGCTAAGAGTACTTTCAAAACTACCATTTCTACACTAATGCTTTAAACTCGAAAAATTAGAGATAAATCCACTGGGTAATCCACCTTGACTATTGCTACTACCGCTGCCGCTACTACTGCTACCAGAGATAGAATAAGGGGAAGGCATAGAGATAGCAATATCCCCCAGCATTTCAATTGCATCTTTCGCTGTAGGTCGTTTTTCTACTTCCTGAAACCAGCAAAAACGAATCACCTTTTTGAAAGACACCGGAATTTGCTCCCTAGGGTTGGTGCTCTGCTCAGGAATTTCTTCACGCTCACCATCTTTTACCGCTTCACGAATTTCATTGGCATCCGTGACATCTTCATAAGGCATTTTACGGGTAATGAGCTCCCACAAGACCATGCCATAGGCGTACATATCGCTTCTTTCAGAATACTTAGGCCGAATACCAAAGCACTCTGGTGCCATCCACGGTATGGTGCCTACACTTTTAGCAGAGCTTTGCGCATAATATTGACTTCTGGACGATTCTACACGCACTTTGGCTAAACCAAAGTCAGCAAGCTTAGCACGTAAATACT
The DNA here is from genome assembly GCA_044369355.1 of Gammaproteobacteria bacterium. Classification (GTDB taxonomy): domain Bacteria; phylum Pseudomonadota; class Gammaproteobacteria; order UBA1113; family UBA1113; genus VFKP01. The sequence continues at coordinate 12,460 of JBIPMB010000044.1, forward strand.
GCGTTAATAATACATTCTGGCTTTTTAAATCCCGATGCAAAATCCCATGCGGCGGATATTGATGTAAGAAAGCTAAACCCTTAGCAATATCCAGGGCAATCTGATGACGCGTCACCATAGCTAACTCTTTTGAACTGTGTAAGAAATTAAATAGAGAACCACCCGACATATATTCCATAACCAAGGCATAGGGTTTTAAAGAAACCCCCTTGAGTAGCACGATGTAATCCGAGCGTAAGCCCGCCATAATAGATGCTTCTGTTTTAAACTCCAGCAAGGCATTTTCGGATAATTGCTGTAATCGCAGCGTTTTAACCGCCACATCTTCAAAACGCCATTTTCCATACCAAACTACACCAAAAGCCCCTTCCCCTAATTCTCGGCTGATTTGAATTTCTTCATAGCGTATAGTGAAACAAGAATCTATTGCAGGCCCAGAACTTGAAGAGGATGAAGAAGATGCGGAATAGCTGATTTTTTGCGCTTCTGCTGCTTGAGCGGCAATTCTGGCTTTCTCCGGCGATTTTGTTTCCGGAGCAGGTAGCGCTGCTACGCTGGATTGCTGTGGTTTTCTTTCCGGTTGCAATCTTGCGGGATCATTTCTATTGCTTTTTGGCTGAAAAAAAGCGATAATCGCAGCGGACTGCTGGCCTGTCGCAAATTTTAGTGCATTTTCATAATACTGCCGTGCTTTGATGATATTAGCTTCACTTTGCGGCACTCCCAATAATCCTTCGTTATGTATAATTGCCAGTATCAGGTTGGTGCTCATATCAAAGTTAGTACTTAAACGTTCAAATAGTTTAATCAAGTTATCATAACTATAATCTTCATATTTCTCAGAAACGACAGCCGCTTTTTTGAATAGCTTGGAAGCTTGTTCTATATCAATATTGATTAGCCTTTCAATACCAATGAGATAACATATGCCCAATAAAATATGCCCTAATGGGTAATCGTCTTCACTCGCTTCACGGTAGTATTTTAGAGCCTTTTCTAGGGATTTTTTAACCCCTAATCCATAAGCATACAGTATGCCAATATTGCAACCGGCTTCTTTTTTCCCTTGATTATAAGCTTTTAGTGAACAGGCATAACCTTCATTGTAGTCTTGTATCGTAGTTATTGTGATATAGTCTTCACCCAAATTATACTGTATAGAGGGATCGTCCTGTTCAACTGCCTTTCTAAACCACCCTAGCGCCTTGGCCTGATCTTTAGCCACACCTTGACCACTTAGATAGCACGAACCTAAACTATACTGCGCGTCCGCATTCTCTTGTTTGGCAGCCTTTTTCAACCACTTTACTCCCTCAACATCATCTTTA
>JBIPMB010000175.1:0-4284 GCA_044369355.1 Gammaproteobacteria bacterium
CGTATCTATCCCAATTATGCTAATCTCTTTCATAACTCGTCTCCTATTAATTTGAATGAAAATACATTCTCATTCTGGCACTTTTTGATGCCGTTTTAAAGGAGGCGAGTCCATACCATCATTGCGAGGATACTGTTTCATGGTGCTACAGCGAAAACATAGAGCAAGCAACAGTCGACGTGGCATCCAGGTTGAATCTGGATACGGGCGTAGTATAGTGTAAATGCATCACTTTCATTCTATAATTGTTACTGAGGTTATACGCATCATGAATAATATCTCTTAAACAGCGTCTATTATAGGCGCACTGTAAAAGCCTTATGGCTTTAGGCCTAATAGTTTGTATTTAAGAGGTATTATGATGCATAAACCCATCCAAATTAAAGATCTCAGTTTATCTTTTCCCCATAAAACGTGTTTCGATCATTTTAATGCGCAGATCCATTATGGTAATCGTATTGCTATTATAGGCCGCAATGGCAGTGGCAAATCGACTTTGCTTAAGATATTAATGGGAACATTTATAGGTGCTACGGGCGATGTTTTTATTCCAACAGACGCGACTTTTGGTTATGTACCACAAATTATTACGAATTTTGATGCTTTGAGTGGCGGTCAACGCTTGCATAAGGCGTTAACTCGAGCTTTGAGTGCTGATCCCAATGTTTTATTGCTAGACGAACCCACAAACCATTTAGATCGCCATAATCGCCAAAGCCTGTTGCGATTATTACGTCATTATTCTGGAACATTGATTGTGGTGTCTCATGATACGGAATTATTGCGCAACAATGTTGATACTTTGTGGCATAGTGCCAATGGCAAAATCGAAGTATTTTCAGGCAATTATGACGACTATATGCGCGAAATAGAGACTAAGAGGGCCTCTATAGAGCAAGAACTATCACGATTGCATAGACAAAAGAAAGATACACATCAGGCTTTAATGAAAGAACAAAATCGTGCCGCTAAAAGTCGTACCAAGGGTGAAAAAAGTATTGTCGAGCACAAATGGCCTCTAGGGGGAAAAGCCAGTGCGCGTAGGGCCGAGCAAACTTCGGGGCGTAAGAAAGTGGCAATTGATGATAAAAAGCAAGCCCTCGGTGAGCGTTTATCTGAATTGCGTTTACCTGAAATCATTATGCCAAAGTTTTCTTTGCAAGCAAGCGATATGAGTGATAGGACTATTCTGTCTATTATGGACGGCGGCGTAGGGTATTTAGGCACAGACCTTTTATTGAAAGGGATTCATTTAGCGCTGCGGTCACAGGACCGTATCGCTATTTTAGGCGATAATGCCAGTGGTAAATCAACGTTGATTAAGGCCATTTTAGAGGATGTTACGGTGATTAAATCAGGCAATTGGCTGATGCCAAAAAAAGTAGACATAGGCTATTTGGATCAACATTACAATACATTATCGATGGATAAAAATTTGGGCGAAACAATTTCTGCTTGTGTACCCACCTGGTCTTATGCCGAAGTACGTTGTCATTTAAATGATTTTTTATTTCGTAAAAATGAAGAAGTTAATATGTTGGTAGAGCAATTATCCGGTGGTGAAAAGGTACGTCTTTGTTTAGCGCTTATTGCAGCACTAACACCAAAATTATTAATCTTAGATGAAGTTACCAATAATTTGGATCTGGAAACCAAAACACATGTCATTGAGGTGTTAAAATAATATCCTGGAGCCATGATAGTGATTTCTCATGAGGAGATTTTTTTAAAGGAAATTGGCGTAGAAGATTGTTATGAAATTGTAGACAAGACATTAAAAAAATGTAATTTGACAATGCATTCTTAAACCGTTAAATTGCACTAGCCAAGCAACCACGGATGAAAAAGAGAGTAATTGCAATATCTGACGAGATATTACATAGAACATATTGCAAAAATTTTTCTTATGTTTTACAACAAGTTGCACTATTCTCCTTTTAAATTTCTGTTCAAAATGATTAAGATGAGCCTATTTATAATAGGAGATATTGACATATATGTCAATATCTCCTATTATAAATACAGGGGACCACTATGTATAATACAAAGCAATTTATTGAAATATTCCACTTGTTATTTTTAAACCAATTAAGCCAAGGACTAGATAAGCGTTTATACGCTTTAAAAGGAGGGTGTAATCTTCGTTTTTATTTCAAAAGCATTCGTTATTCTGAGGACATGGATTTGGATATCCAGACTATACAGACGCAGACATTGCAGAACAAGATTAATCGTATTCTAACAAGCGTACCATTTACACAAATTCTAAAATCCTATCATATACAAATCGCACAGATTTCTCAGCCTAAGCAAACCGATACCGTACAGCGATGGAAAATTGCATTGACAACGCCAATAACTCAAATCAGCCTTCCAACAAAAATAGAATTTTCTAGACGCGGTATGGGGAGCGACATTGACTTTTCAGTGGTAGATCGCCAGTTGTTAACAACCTATGAAATGCCGCCTATTTTGTCAAATCATTACACCAGAGAAGCAATGTGGCAGCATAAAATATTAGCATTGGCTCATCGTCAGCAGCCACAAGCTAGAGATGTATTTGATCTATATCTATTGTTGGGCCAACATTCTAAGAAAATGGGGAGTATTGCCACGGATGCGCTACAACAAGCAAAAGACAATGCTAAAGGACTGACCTATGACGAATACAAATCTCAGGTGGTTGCTTATTTGCTGCCAGAATATCAAATGCAATTTGGGTCTGTAGATGTTTGGCTGAAAATAATTCAGGATGTTATTGCTTCTTTGGAGCAGAATCATGAAGTTGATTGATGCATATCAAAAAATAGCTGAATTAAATGTTTCTGTATTTCAAACCAGAGACGTTTCCGCTTATTTAAATATTAGCGTCAGCCACGCCAGCAAAATATTAGAGCGTTTGGCGCTGTCCTCACAAGTGGTTCATTTAGCACACGGCCGATGGGGATTACGAGATCGCATAGATATTCTTCAATTGCCCGAATTATTAACTATGCCTTATCCTAGTTATATTTCATTGCAAACGGCATTGTATTATCAGGGCATGATTTCACAAGTTCCAACCGTGATTTACGCTGTATCCTTAGCAACATCGCGCTGTTTTAATACGCCATTAGGGACAGTGTCTATACACCATATGCAACCCGATTTGTTTTGCGGCTATAAAACGGATGATAATAATATTAAAATGGCCACACCTGAAAAGGCTCTGGTAGATTTACTCTATTTGAGCCCAGCAAAAACAAGGTTGTTTGCGAGCTTACCAGAACTTGAATTAGGCGAAGATTTTAATAGAACTTTAGCCGAAGAATATATCAATATGATCCCTTCTCAGCGCAGAAGAACTTTGGTGGCAACATTATTTACAAAATTAAGCTAATGGTCCGGCCTAAAAAATACTAAAAAAACTATTGACATTCCCCCTACAGTCTAGGAGAATAGCGGCTCTATTGCTTGGAGGGGTTCCCGAGCGGTCAAAGGGATCAGACTGTAAATCTGACGGCTCTGCCTTCGAAGGTTCGAATCCTTCCCCCTCCACCAATTTTTAAGCCTAATGTGGGCTAGGAAATGGGTTTCAAGCAAAGAATACTCACAGCAGTCGACTTTTAAGCGAGAAGACTAGTCCTCGAGCAGCAAGAGTGACGTATTCCGTCACATACTAGTGCGAGATGGACGAAGGCAACAAAGACTAAAAGGCAAATGCGAAGAGTATGAGGTTGCTTAGGTATGCGCTGCGGGTGTAGTTCAATGGTAGAACTTCAGCCTTCCAAGCTGATAGCGTGGGTTCGATTCCCATCACCCGCTCCAAGAATTAGGCCCATATAGCTCAGGCGGTAGAGCACTTCCTTGGTAAGGAAGAGGTCACCGGTTCAAGTCCGGTTATGGGCTCCATTGTCCATAGAGTGTTGGTGGCAGCAGGTTTCTGTGCTAATGTTAGCCAGAACAGTTTTTTTATAATGGTAATAATCTTTAAACTTCGGAGACAGCAATGGCTAAAGAGAAATTTGAACGAACGAAACCGCATATAAACGTAGGAACTATAGGCCACGTGGACCATGGTAAGACAACGTTAACAGCGGCATTAACGAAGCGCTTCGGTGAATTTGTATCATATGAAAATATCGACAAGGCACCAGAAGAAAGAGCGCGTGGTATTACGATCTCGACATCGCACGTGGAATATGAATCCCCAAATAGGCATTACGCGCATGTGGACTGCCCAGGGCACGCGGATTATGTGAAGAACATGATCACGGGTGCGGCCCAAATGGACGGGGCAATATT
>JBIPMB010000176.1:0-4252 GCA_044369355.1 Gammaproteobacteria bacterium
TCACCGGCATAATTCAGCACATCTTGGGTCATAAATGAACAAGTGGCGACTCGCCGCACCTTGGGTAGCTTTGGGCTTTTCAAGGTAGATTAAAAATCGAGCTTTGGTTGGGCTGACACACTTTGGTGAACCTTCTCGCGTTTTAGTTTGAAATTTAACCCCTGGGAACATTTTCGGGGCATCTGTCTAGAACCCGTTAAAGCTTAACCTTTTTTCTCTGGTAAAAAACTCTTTTCCTGCGCAGGATTTATTAATTGTTCTTTAAACATTTCGATTGCTTCGTTTCTCATTTCTTCTTTAAGCTGAACTATTTCTTTATCAATTTCTTCATCGGTATAACCTTTGTCTCTTAAAGGTTTAGAAAAAACTTGTACGTTTTCCGCAACTTGTTTTTCTATTTCTTCATTTACTGTTCTTTTAAAGTTTTCTATGGTTTCTCTTCTACTTGGAACGTGTGTTTCTTGCTCTTTATTCTGAAAAAAATACATAATAGTTCTCCTGAAAGTTAATAATTATTCACTTACCTAGAGCTGGCAAATTAGTATTATGGCCATTACTATCTTCCATTTCAGTATCTGACTTATAATTCTCCTGTAGAATAGCCAAACTTGAGGCATCTTCGATCTCATCTTTTGTGGTGGAGGCGACATCTACACTTGAAGGAATGTCCGAGTGTGGATTTTCTCGTAAGAATGTTGGTTCTACAATACTAGCAATAGACTCTTTTTCTATTTTTTCACATGCTCTTTTTCTCATGCTGTCAACAATAAGTTTCGGTAACATCCCTTTCACATAGTCCGCACTCTCTTTATATTGTTCACGAGACATTCGTAATAAATTTCCTTCTTTGTCTCTTAAGAAATCATCTTCATCACTGGATGAGTGTGGAGATGCGTTTGGACTAGGGGGTATTCCCCATCCTTTTCCGGTAGCAACACTTCCAAGAAAGCCTAATGTTGCATCTAATCTATCAAGTTTACGTTGATATCGCCCAGATTGTATCGCCCCTAAAGAATCTAGTTTTTTATTAAGTATCTGTATCGGAGTATTTACCTCTTGTATTAAACGTTTTGTTGTTAACATGTAATGAGCATGCCTTTCCCAAAACCATTGTATAGCAACTTTAGCTAAATTTTGCGCATTACTCAACTGAGAAAGCACATTTTTCTCTGCAGAATCTGCATTTTCTTTGCTTGCAATTTTACAAAGATAGTTTATAAACTCTTGCCCATATAACCACTGCTCCTTTAACCATTTAATTACCTCGTCATTACTTTTATGTAAATTACACGCTTGGCATATAAGCCAAATATTATCTATATCGTTAAAATAGAGTTCATAAAAAAACAATGTTCCGTAATACCCATTCTTCATCTCGCTATTTTCAGAGAAAATCTCTTCCACCTTAACAAAAAATTTATCCATTCCTTCTTGTGACAAAAGAAATTTGGCGAATTCTTCATCCGAATTCAGCTTATCAACTAATGCCAGCTGTCTCTTTCTAATGTTATCTTTAGGATGCATATGATCTGCTTGTAAAGATTCAACTTTTACATAATCTCCATGAGCAATACAGGGACTAAGTATATTATCATTACTATCTTGCACTAAACGGTCAGCGAAAGAATCTTCCTGAAATCGTTGATATCTAACTCCAGCGGGCATAGTTGTTCCCGGCATCTCGACCTGACCTTTTGTAAGTGAAATAAATTCTATCGAAGCAGCTTTTGTAAATTTTTCACTTTTTTTAATAAATTTAGTGCCTGTTTTTGGATCAAATGCAATCAATGCATGTTCTTTAGAAGTACTATCCCATTTTTTAGGCAAAAAAACTGGCATATGGGCTGCCACTTTAATTTGTATATCATCACTTTTTTCTGCTGGCAGCTTTTCCCATTCTTCCAAAAGGCTCAGTAATTCAATTACTATAGCATTAGACCCCTGAGGTAAAGTGGCCTCTTCTTTTAGATCTACGGTTATAGTTTTATCTGAAAGAGGATTGATTGGGCTTGTTATGCTAGAACTAGATTCTTCATGAAGGTTTGTCGTAGCACTAATATTTTTTTCCTTCATTTTCTATTTACCTCTTTCTATATGACTGGTAGAATTTTTATTGTGAATTTTATAATAGGAAAGACAAAATTATAACACATCTTGGATTAACTTTCAAATTTATAAATGATGAAAAAAAACCAGTAAAAACAAAGGGCTTTGTCGCAATTTCAAGTCGAAGGATGTAGAATGGCCCTATAGAGGTTAAGGCCTATGTCTCATCAAAAGAATATTTGAATGAATCCTGTATGAATATTGATTTACCCTGAATAGCTTCAGCAAATTTTATGGACAAAAGCATACAATAGAGATGTGGACGAAATACCCCATTGCTATTAACCGCCCTTTTTTCGCGTTCAGTCAAAAAATCAGTGGGCGCATCTTTTTCTACAAGACCGTCTTTTTTGTTAAAATAATTCACGGCTTGAACCAAATTGCCGTCTGAATGCTCCTCATCTAACCCCAGTATTTTAAACGCTTCAAATATACCATCCTCTTTTGCCTGCTTATAGTGGCCTTCCATTGCATCGCAATAAGAAGCATATCCAACATCATTGTACTCTTCCTCATCACCATTATGGGGATTATTTTGTTTGACTGTCATTAATCACCTCTCACATAAAAAACACACTATTGTCTATGCCAAACCTGGGCATAGACTCCTGCATAAGGCTCGCCATTCTGGTGCGTCATCGTTTTTTCGCTATTGGGCACCACACGCACCAAATCGTTTTGGTTGCCAGAGATACCTTTGTCTCCCGGCAAAAAAAGCGGTTTATGGGCAAGCTTGGCATTCGTTTGCGCGAGTTCTGCTTTCGCCGCGGTGAGCTCGTTTGCTATGCGCTCAAACCAGGCGTAACTGCCTACCAAGATAACCGCCGATAGAGCTAGACTACCAAAGAACAAATAGAGTGCTAATTTAACATGCTGACTGCAAAAATTGATGTGCTTGTCTATTTTTTCTGCGGCATCATTCACCTTATCGATGGTATCGGTAACCGTTTCCATTCTTAGGACAAGTTTACTCATGCGAGACTCATTGGATAAGAGACAATGCTTAGCCGTTTCCGCTAAATCGGCCGCTCTTTTTTCTGCTTTTTGCTCTAGCCTACAAAGCTCATCCACATGGCCTTCAAAAAGCTCTACATAATCTTCTACTCCAGTCTCCATAATAAAAATTCCCTCTTTATTTTATTGAATAAACTCAGTTAACCCACTATCTAAGCAGTTTCACGATTGTAGCGTAACACAGACCTTTTTTAAACTCATACGCTTCGCATTACACTTGGTAACCGCTAAAAACTCAACTCTAAGCCCTGGTCTCGATCGCGCTCTCGCACATGGTGCTGCACCCCTTTTAACAGCTCCTTGCCATCACGGCGGGTGTATTTTTCTATGTGCATGGGGCGGCCCCGCTCTCTGGATTCCAATTCTTGCGCCGGTATCAATTTGGCAGTCCCGTCGTCTTTTTCCATAAGACCATAAGAGCGACCCGCCACCTCATAGGTGCCGCGGTATATGCCCTCTTCGCCCTCTTGTAATTCCATACTAAGCTTAAGCCCCGTCTTCATTTCAATACGGTCTAAATCGCGTTCGCTCGCCTTGGTATAAAGGCGCTGCTCTAGGCGAGCCTCTGCTCTTTTCATCCGCTCTTTGGGGGTTTCTAAGGCTTCTAATATATAGTCAGGAACCGGCTCCGATAACATGGCTTCAAAGTCTTTACCAATATCCTCTTTGAGTAGGGCTTCTATTTTTCTATCAAACTCCGCTTCAGCTTCAGCCTCGGTCTGAAAACTTTTGCACCTAGCGAGCTCTTCTTGTTCTCTATTTTTAGCCCGCTGTTGTATTCTTTCTTCGGCCCGTTTTAACCGCGCCTCGTCTGGGGGCTGATAGTCTAGGCGATGTGAGACTTCTTTGTCACTGCGCGCGTCTAATTTTTCCTGTTTACGATGTGCCAAGCGCTCTTCTGCCCTTTTACGCCTATCCTCACTCATTTCCAGTGTGTCTACATCTCTTGCCTTCAACGTTTCACTTAAATCCGGCTCGCGCAAGGGTGGTTTCTTGTCACTACTCTCGGTTATCTGCGGGTGCTCATAGTCTAGGCTAACGTCCTTATCCTTTTGTCGTGACAGACAATAAGTCAAATCGCCCTTATTTTTAAATTCATCCAGACTATAGTAAATGTCGGCAGTGTCGCGAT
>JBIPMB010000177.1:0-4244 GCA_044369355.1 Gammaproteobacteria bacterium
ACACGCGGAAGAAACAACTGAAGTAGAGCTAGCGCGTATAGTCGGCAGTGATCAGGTTATCTACCGCGCTTATGAAGCATTAAATCGTTTTTCCTGGACGGAAATCGAACTTAACACGTACGAGCAAGAAGAAAAACGTGAGCGTGATGCGCGAGCGATCCTTCAACAAAAATTGATTGATGCTAAAACTGAAGGTGAAGCCAAAGGGCGAACTGAAGGTAAAGCTGAAGGTAAAGCTGAAACAGCTTATGAAATCGCCCGTAAGATGGTTTTACGTGGTACCGCGCTTAAAGACGCGGCGGAAATAGCAGAATTAACACCTGAGCAGATAGAGCGGTTAATACAAGAAAGCGAATAAATAATCAGCGCCCAATGTTTCGAGGCACGTGAGGCGTCTCTACAAAACGAGGCTCGGAACGTTTGTAGGGGCGGTTCGCGAGTCGCCCGGAACAAATGCTAACGAATATCCGAGTAACTATCTACCTACATTCCGCCTTCTTTTCTGATGTTTAGCACTGTATTCAGGGCTTAGGGCGCTCGCAGCAATGACGATCCACAGAGACTTATGTATAAAGGTATGCCCTATCTTTTTTAGTTTTATGGATTATCGAATGGCATAGATACTTCTTTCTCATTGAGCTCAATAGCATCTAGATCGGTGCAGCCGGGTTGAGAATAAAAAAACGACGACGAAGAAGATGAGGCCGACGAGGATTCTGATGATGAGGATAATGCCAGCGGCGAAGCTGAAACATGACTTCCAAAAAAGGTACCACTATTCCTAGTCTGTTCAGCAAAGGTTCCACGTCTATGCGCGGATTGGGATTTCCATTGAGCGGTCTGTGAAGTTGACGTCAACGGTGACACGGGTTCCACTTTTGTGTCGGCAGATATCAAGGTTACTTCAGGTATCAATGGCAGCCTAGACACAGGAGCAGGCGGAAGGCCTTGAGGCAACTCTACGGGCATTTTGCCTTCGCTTTTGGAGGCTTTGCTGGCTTTGTCCGATTCCAGCAGTTCCAGAAAAGGTTTTAAGGAAGCTGCGGGATAGAAAAAAGCGTTCAAACACGCAAAAAGCTGAGAAGCGAGTTCTTCCTTAGGGCAAACAACGCTTAATCGATGCTTGTGTTCATCTATAGTGATTTTAACGGCAAAAAGTAATTTATTACGGGCATAGCAATTATAAAGCAGCGCATCCACAAAGGCTTTAAGCGCTTGCAGGAGGCGAAGCGATTCAGAAGAAGGCGTAACGGCAGGCAATAAGGCAATCACAAGCGACATCTCTTGTTTTTGCAATGAAAAAAGAGCAGCGCATTGAAACCGAAAGGCTACATCAAAAGAAGCCACAGCGCAAGGCAAAACATCCCAGAGCTTGATGATTGTATCGCCAGACCCACTGGCGAGGCGCCCGTCGTCTAGTTGAGTCAGGGCATGAACATACCAAGAATGCCCCTCGAGAGTGGCAAGACAGACGTTTGTATCTACATCCCAGAGCTTGATGGCGTTATCGTCAGACCCACTGGCGAGACGCCCATCCACGAGTTGCGTGAGGGTATTAACAGACTTAGAATGCCCCTCGAGGGTAGCAAGACAGACTTGTGTATCCATATCCCAGAGCTTGATTGACTCATCGTAAGAACCACTGGCAAGGCGGCCGTCGGCGAGTTGCGTGAGGGTCCAAACAGCGCCAGAATGTCCGTTGAGGGTAGCAAGACAAGCGCCTGTAGCGACATTCCAGATTTTGATGGTTTTATCTCGAGAACCACTGACGAGACGGTCGTCGGCGAATTGAATAAGAGTATGAACAGAATCAGAATGCCCATTGATGGTAGCAATACAGGGTTCAGGAGGGAGTGACGCGAGACTTGCCTCGGCGCGCCCATTGTGAGTTGAATTTAGCGCAGAGTTTTCGTGCTCCAAGCCCGCAGGATATAGCCAGTTAACTTCAACTACATTTGTTCCCCTGTAAAATCCATCACGGACCTTAGCCCAGGACAACAATCCCTTCGCACTCTCCTCGGAAAAATCCAGCATTTCTGAGGAGTCGAGCAGCCCTTTGAGATAGGCTTGAAGCGATGCACGATCGTGCAATTGCCTGCAGCGTTGAAGACAGAGCGCGATGACTTCGTTTTTAATTTCTTCAGAGCAAGGATTACCATCGAGGTTAATGAAGGACAAGGTGGTATTTTTTTGCAACAGCGTTAACAACAAGGTGGCGGCTTCATCATTTAAATCACAACCACGCACATCCAAAATTTCCAAGGCGGTATTGTTTTCTAGGCCTCGGCACAGCACATCGACACAACGTGTACTCAGCCAATGGTTTGAACAATGCAGTATTTTGAGTATCGGATTTTGTCTCAGCAGTGCGGCAATTATAAACATTTCGCTGCCAATCTCTTCTCCTAAGCTGAGTTCTGCCTCTCGCTGAAAAAGTGTATGTCGTAATACAACATAATTAACCCCGTTGATGATACAGCTGGTTAAAAATTTATTCGATGTCAATATCTCAACGATACGTGAATGAGTTGTTGATAAATCCTTGAGCACCAATTTAAGTCTTTTTAGGGTGGGATGGTTTTGCACTGCATCCAGCAAAGAAAACAGAGTCTCATCACCCATGGGGGAATGGCTATAATCTAGCTCAATCAAGGCCGTATTGTGACTTAGCAATGTATTCATCGCCGTCATTTCAGCGACATCAAACGCTTCTTCTGCATAAAATACCGCTTCAGTGGCAGAGCGATAAAACCAATCCTCTCGACGTTGCCATTGCTTGAAACTGAGCAGTTGAAAAAGATGCGGCAACTGAGCACTGATGTGATGAAATAAGGGTGATTGAATCCTTCGACACCCTTGAATATTTAGCCTTCGTATTAATTTGCAGCCGCGCGCTGCTGTCACCAGTGCCTCATCCCCCATCGCATCGCAATAACTCAAGTCCCAGGCCTCCAGACGCTCACTCAAGAGTGTAACTTCGCTCAACTGCGGGTTGCGTTTAGTCGTTGCCAGGGTTAATTGCGAACATTGAATCACAAGATGTTCTAATTGTAACATCTCACTGATGTTGACGCGGGTAAGGTGTTGTAAATTAATGGGCTGATACTCGACTTTTCGATTGACTAGCCCCTTGACCTTGGTGCCGATAAACAGCACCTGCGGTAAACGCAGTAAGGTGAGGCTTACCACCGTGGGTGCGTATTTTTCAATGGCAGCCCCTATCTTTCCGGTTAATTGCGGGCAATCGACTAATTTTAATTTTCTTAATCCCGGCGAGTTTTTGAGTAATGTGATGACATGGTCATCCGTCAGTGCCGCACAGTGTTGCAGGGTTATGCTTTGAAAGGCAGTATTTTCCGTAATGATGATTTTTAATAGAGCTTCTTGTTTCTTAATGTCCGGCTCTTTGGAGTTGGCTAAGGTTATGCGACTAAAATCCAATTGCGCCAGAATAAATTCCTTCAATTGCAAAGAGGGTACTTGACGGAACAGCTCAAACTCGCCTGCGTGTATGCCTTCAATGATGCTTTTGATTTTGGCTTTTTGCGCCATCGTTTGCCTTAATTCATTTAAAGCGGCTTCGGGTGATAACGCCTTATCATCCTTGTCGTTCACCAAGGCTTTTTGTTCTCGGTCCGATAAGCCCATGGCTTCCAAGGCTTGTTTGCTGGTGGTTAAGGTGGCATAGCGTCCGGCGATGGCGGTGGAGTAATGCGTTTTGGCTATGTCATGAAAGCGCTTGGCGACCTCGTTCGGCTCTTCGTATAACTCAAAGGCTTCCTCGTAACGCACACCTAAGGCGGGAGTCACTCGTTTTAATAATTGCAAATGGGTGATGGTGGGTTGTTTGCGTAGCACTTCTTGCAATTGGCTAAATCTATCCCAAAGCTCGGTAATGGCCTTGGGTCTAAACGGAATCGTCACCACTACGGGTAAGCGTTCGCGGGCTTGTCCTAAAGCAACTTTAAGCGCATTAGCCGTCGATTTAAATAATTGTTTGCGCGCCTTTTTATCAAAAAGCCTCATGGATTGGTTTTGATAGTCGTCTAATTGCGTCAGCCATTCTTCCAAGAACGCATCCGGCGATAGGGCCAGAATACGCTCTCTCACCGCGGAATGCACCGGTTTTCGCATGGCATCAAAACAAAACAACACACATTTAACCTGTAACTCGCGCGTGCCTTGGTTCGTCGTGATGGCTCTGACAAAGGCATGGTCGTTGTCTATGCCCACAATGCGGTAGT